>CAKZUG010000123.1 GCA_937920545.1 uncultured Saccharophagus sp. | reverse complement strand
CCAACAACCGCTCGTATCTTTTGGTACTCAATACCCAGACCTTTGATGGGGTCAGGCTCATCCGCCCCTTTTAACCATGCTTTCAATGCACCAGTAGAAACATAGCGTAGATTCGAATCCGGGTAAGTTGTGGTCACGGTTATATCACCCGTTTCCCCCAAGCGCGACACCAAATGGTAAAGCACATCCTCCGTTGAGCTAATAGGCTGTTTATCTATAGCAACAATTTGTTGCCCGCGCTCTAACCCCATTTGATCAGCAATAGACCCCTTAGAGATATCGCCAATAATCGGTAAACGCTCGGTATCACCCACACCTATGGCATAAAGCGCATACAAAACGATGGCCAATAAAAAGTTTGCAAGAGGGCCAGCAAAGGCAATAATGATTTTTTGCCACGGCTTTTTAGCATCAAAAGCGCGGTGCTTTTGATCGTGCGGAACATCACCTTCAGAGCCATCCAGCATTTTGACATAACCGCCCAATGGAATGGCAGATAGAGCGTATTCTGTCCCACTTTTAGATGTATGAGAAAAGAGCCTTGGCCCAAAGCCAATAGAAAAGCGCAACACCTTAACGCCACAACGCCTAGCCACAAAAAAATGACCATACTCGTGAATGGCAACCAAGATACAAATGGCGACTAAAAACCAAAGAATTGTTTGTAAACTATGCAACAGCAACTACCTAATAATAAATAATGGCTAAACGATACCATTAACGCGATAAATAAGAACGTGCTTTTTCCCTTGCGATATTGTCTTGGTCTATGACCATGTCAATATTTGTTGGTTCCACATCATCCCAACCTTGTAAAACTTGCGCAATAGTATCAGCAATGGCGGTAAAAGGGATTTTTCGATGTAAAAAAGCCTCAACAGCCACTTCGTTTGCGGCATTTAATGCCACTGGTGCACCTTTGCCCTCTTTAATGGCATTAATGGCTAAATCTAAGCAAACAAACTGATTAAAGTCTGGCTGCTCAAAAGACAGTTCTTTAAGCGCTGCAAAGTCTAAGGGCGCGACATTTGCCTCAATACGTTGCGGCCACGCCAAACAATGGGCAATGGGCGTACGCATATCTGGCTGCCCTAGCTGTGCCACTACTGAGCCATCACAGTACTGCACCATAGAGTGCACAATACTTTGCGGATGAATAAGAATATCAATATCAGCAGGAGCGGCATTAAATAACCAGCACGCCTCGATAAACTCCAAGCCTTTGTTCATCATGGTGGCGGAATCGACAGAGATTTTTTTACCCATCGACCAATTTGGGTGGGCACAAGCTTGCTCGGGCGTGATGTTTTTAAGATCAGCTTTAGGGGTTGTACGAAACGGCCCGCCGGAACCCGTGAGCAATAATTTCGAAACACCGGCATTAGCAAGGGTATCCCCATCAACAACCACCTGATCCGGCAAGCACTGGAAAATAGCATTGTGCTCGCTATCTGTAGGCAATATTAACGCACCCGACTTTTTAGCCGCCTGCATAAATAAACCACCCGACATCACGAGACTTTCTTTATTGGCTAGCATAACGCGCTTACCCGCTTGCACAGCGGCAAACGTGGGCATCAGCCCTGCCGCACCCACAATGGCGGCCATAACAGCATCAACCTCGGAGCTGGCCGAGACGTCAATAAGCGCGTCCTCTCCATGCAATACTTGCGTCTTACAGGGAGTACCTTTTAATAAATCCACCAGCTGTTTGGCGTAATGATTATTCGACACCACGGCAAATTCGGGCCGGCACGCCAAGCATTGCTTGGCAAGTAAATCTACTTGCGTATTCGCGGTTAGCGCAAACACGCGGTATTTATCTGTGTGCGATAGCAAAACATCAAGCGTACTTTTGCCTATCGAACCCGTTGAACCCAATACAGTAATAGACTGCACAATCAATGGCCCCAACCGGTACTAATAAGCAAAATGGTATAAACAGGAACAGCCGCGACTAATCCGTCGATGCGATCAAGCACACCACCGTGGCCTGGCAGTATGTTACCGCTGTCTTTAATACCTCTGTGACGCTTAAACATGCTTTCTAATAAATCGCCTAATACAGAAACAAGCGCAATGGGCATAATGACAATAAAAGGTGTGTAAAAATGAGGAGGGGAGCTGATTAAGCTGAGTGAAAACGCGAGAATACCCGCAACAAATACGCCACCCCAAACACCTTCCCATGACTTACCGGGGCTAACAGCCGCCTTTAACTTTCGCTTACCAAAACGACGACCAAAAAAATAAGCGCCAATATCGGCACAAGCCACCGCTAACACAACAATAAATATAAAGCGTAAACCCTGCTCAAGTTGATGTAGATAAATTGTGGCCAGCCATGCAGGAATGAGTACAAAAAAGCCAATAACAGCTTTCACACATGCTGATTGCCACAATACGGTGCTTGACGGGTAGCCTTGCACCCAAAGCAAGGCGACGGCCCACCAAATACAGGCGGCGATCAACACTTGCGTTAATAACTGGTCGTTCTGCGTCCACTGGGTTATCTGCGCAACAACAAAGGCGGCACTAGCAATGCACACGACAAACACAGCGCGCTGCCACTTAGGTACCAAACCCGATAAGTTCGCCCACTCCCATGCGCCAACCAAAAATACCGCAGCAGCAAAAACAACAAAACCCAACCAAGGCAAAAGCGTGAGGGCGGCAATAAACACAACGGCCATAATGACAGCCGAAAAAGTCCGCTCTTTAAGCATGTGATGTATCCTGTTCGAGTTGCTCAGAGGTGCGACCAAACCGACGCTGGCGGCTATAAAACTCTTTAACAGCGTCATTTAATGCGTCTTTATTAAAATCTGGCCATAGCGTGTCGCAAAAATACAACTCAGCATAGGCTGCTTGCCACAATAAAAAGTTGCTTATACGTAATTCACCACCAGTGCGAATTAATAAATCTAATGGGGGGAACTGCGCAGTTTGCGTGTATTGCTCGATATCGCCTTCTTCGATAACGGTATCAGCAGGCGCATTGTTGATGGCTTGCTGGGCTGCGTTAGCAATATCCCAACAACCACCGTAATCAGCGGCAATAATCAGGGTTGCATCACCGTCACAGGCGATCTCTTCGGCTTGCTCAATCGCTTTTTTTAAGCGTTTCGAGAAGCGGTCTCTGCGGCCAATGACTCTAAGAGCCACGCCTTCTTTGGCTAATTCTTTGGCTTCTCGCTTAAGATAGTTGTAAAAAAGCCCCATTAAAGCTTCAACTTCTTTTGGAGGTCTGCGCCAGTTTTCGCTGCTAAATGCAAAAAGAGTTAGCGCTTGCACGCCGTGCGCACGGCAAGCACTAAGGGCATCACGGATACGTTCAACACCCGCTTTATGCCCTGCAATGCCGTTTTTCTTTTCACGTTTTGCCCAGCGGTTGTTGCCATCCATAATAATAGCGACATGTTTAAGCGCATGAGATGGCGCTGGCGCAAGGTTATCCATAACGTCTTATATTTCCATTAAATCTTGTTCTTTTGAGGCAAGCGCTTTGTCAACTAAAGCAACGTATTCGTTAGTTAGCTTTTGTATTTCGTCGCCTGCTCTACGCTCGTCATCTTCGCCAATTTCTTTTTCTTTAAGCAGTGATTTCACTTCTGCCAAGGCATCGCGACGAATATTACGTACCGATACACGCGCCGATTCGGCTTCTGCACGGGCACGCTTAATGTAACCTTTGCGTGTCTCTTCGGTTAGCATAGGCATAGGAACACGTATTAAATCACCTGATGTAGCTGGATTTAAGCCTAAATCTGATTTCATGATCGCTTTTTCGATCTCTGGAATCAGGTTTTTTTCCCACGCACTAATAGCTAATGTTCTGGCATCTTGTACCGTAATGTTGGCCACTTGGCTCAACTGTGTATTTGATCCGTAATACGACACAAACACATTATCTAAAATGCTCGGGTGCGCGCGGCCAGTACGGATTTTATTAAAGTTGGTACCCAGTGCTTCAACCGATTTTTTCATTCTGTCGGTCGCGTCAGATTTAATTTCATTTATCATCATTAGGCCTCTTGTATTTTTGTTCCTTGAATGAGCGTGCCTTCATCGCCACCCACTACGATTTTAAGTAATGCGCCGGGCTTGTTCATTTGAAAAACGCGCACGGGCATATTGTGATCTTGGCACAAACAAATGGCCGTCAAATCCATCACACCTAACTGCTCAGTTAATACTTTTTCATAGGTGAGCATGGTGTAGCGCGTTGCGCTAGGGTCTTTAACAGGGTCGGCAGAATATACGCCGTCAACTTTTGTTGCCTTCAATACTAATTCAGCATTGACTTCGATTGCGCGTAAACACGCCGCAGAATCGGTTGTAAAAAAGGGATTACCTGTACCGGCAGAAAAAATAACCACTTCGCCGTTACCGAGCAAACGTAACGCTTTACGTCTGTCATACTGGTCTGTCACGCCGGGCATAGGGATAGCCGACATCACAGAAGAAGAAATATTTGAGCGCTCTAGCGCATCACGCATGGCAAGTGCATTCATAACGGTAGCCAACATACCCATATGATCGCCCGTAACACGATCAAGGCCCGCCTCGCTTAACGCAGCACCTCTAAATAAATTACCGCCGCCAATCACCAAGCCCACCTGCACACCAATACCGACAAGCTGGCCAATTTCTAGTGCCATTTTATCAAGAACTTTGGGGTCAATACCAAACCCTTCTGTACCCATTAACTCTTCGCCACTTAGCTTAAGTAAAATGCGTTTGTACTTTTTATCAGGGACTTTGTTCATGAAGAACCTCCAGCGGCAACATTTTGAGATGAAATTCGCGAAAGTGTAACAGCAAAAAGGCGGGATATATATCCCGCCTTTTTAAAAGCGCCATTTTTTTACTCAAGCGCTTATAAAACGCTCAAACATAACGGCAAATGATTCAGGCAAGCAAATTATGCTTTAGAAGCCGCTACCTGTGCAGCAACTTCTGCTGCAAAATCTTCTTCTTTTTTCTCGATGCCTTCACCTACTTCAAAACGCACAAAAGAAACCACTTCGGCGCCCGCTTGCTTAGCAAGTTGACCAATAGTTAACTCTGGGTTTTTAACAAAAGGCTGCTCAACCAAACTGTTCTCTTTCAAGAACTTTTTAATACGGCCACCCATCATTTTCTCAACGATCTCGGCTGGCTTACCTTCCATATCAGGCTGGGCCTTAATAATGTCTTTCTCTTTTTCAACAAGCTCTTTTGGCATATCATCGCCATTCACAACTTGTGGATTTACTGCAGCAATGTGCATAGCAATATCGCGCGCAAGCTCAGCATCGCCCGCTGTTAACTCAGTTAATACCGCAATACGGTTGTTTGAGTGTAAGTACGCACCCACAGTGCCTGACTCAGGCTGCACAATAGCAATACGACGCACGCCAATGTTCTCACCAATTTTTTGAACCAGTGTTTGGCGTGTTGCTTCAAGGTCGCCAGCTAACACAGCGGCAACGTCTGTGCTTTTTTCTGCTAGAGCTTTTTCAGCTACTGCGTCAACTAACGCTAAGAAACTAGCATCGCGCGCAACAAAGTCTGTCTCACAGTTTACTTCAACAACAATTGCATAGCTTGAATCGTCAGAAACCTTAACAGTTACAACGCCTTCAGCAGCGGTTCTGTCGGCTTTTTTAGCTGCTTTTAAGCCAGATGCTTTACGCAAGTTTTCAATTGCAAGCTCGATGTCGCCATCTGTTTCAACTAATGCTTTTTTACATTCCATCATACCTAAGCTAGTACGATCGCGAAGTTCTTTTACCAAAGACGCAGAAATCGCCATGATGTTCATCCTCAATATGGTTAATTTTTAAACTGAAAAAAGGGGCTAGGCCCCTTTATAAAATTTTGTAGAACGCGATAGGTTCGCGCTCTATTTGCTGATATTACTTAGCGGCTTTTTCTGCGCCAGCTTCAGCAACGTACTCATCTTTGTTTGGTACAGCTTGATTCTCAGCAATACCTTCTAAACACGCATCAGCAACAGCTGTGGTGTAAAGCTTGATAGCGCGAATAGCATCGTCGTTACCAGGAATAACATAATCAACGCCGTCTGGGTTGCTGTTTGTATCAACAACACCAATAACGGGTACGCCTAGCTTGTTTGCTTCTTGAATAGCAATACGCTCGTGATCAACATCAATAACGAATAGTGCGTCAGGTAAGCCGCCCATATCTTTGATACCGCCGATAGATTTTTCTAGCTTTTCCATCGTACGCGTACGCATTAACGCTTCTTTCTTAGTTAATTTCTCAAACGTACCGTCTTTGCTTTGCGCTTCAAGAGTGCGGTAACGGTTGATAGATGCACGGATTGTTTTGTAGTTGGTAAGCATACCACCTAACCATCTGTGGCTAACAAAAGGCATGCCGCTACGTTCTGCGTGCTCTTTTACAGATTTTTGAGCTGCGCGCTTAGTACCAACAAACAATACTTTTTTCTTTTGCGACGCTAACTTCTTGATAATTTCTAGTGCTTCGTTAAAAGCAGGTACGGTTTGCTCAAGGTTCACAATATGGATTTTGTTTCTTGCACCAAAAATGTATTGATCCATTTTTGGGTTCCAGTAACGTGTTTGGTGACCAAAATGGACACCGGCTTGAAGCATATCTCTCATGCTAACTGTTGGCATAATTATTCCTCTAAGGGTTGAGCCTCCATACACCCCACCTATCAACCCGGTTAAGGGCACCCAGACAAGTGTGACGGTATATGTGTGACATTAATTTAGTGTTTCCTATCGGCTAAAAACCAGCAAAAAGCCAATTCACGCAAATAGGTCGCGCTTTATACCACAAACACAACCATTACCCTACGAGTTTTTTATAAATTAGGCGAGAATTTACCGAAGAGCGTCAATATCAAATACTCAAACCACGTTAAAAAAAGCCATTATAAGCATACAAAATAAAAAGAGGCTGTCACCTAAACGCGACTTTGTACACAGTTTAAGCTAGAATATGGGCCTAAATTTATCTCACGTTGACCAAAGCAGATCGAATTATTATGCCTGTTACACTTAAAACGCCCGAACAAATCGAAAAAATGCGTGTTGCTGGACGCGCAGCCGCCGAAGTATTAGAAATGATCGAACCCTATGTTGTTGCTGGTGTAACAACAGGCAAGCTCGATCAAATTTGTCACGACTACATTACTCAAAAACTACATGCTATTCCTGCGCCCTTAAATTACAAAGGTTTTCCTAAGTCGGTATGTACATCGGTAAACCACGTGATTTGCCATGGTATTCCGTCTGATAAAAAAGTGCTTAAAAATGGCGACAGCATCAATATTGATGTCACAGTTATTGTTGACGGCTTCCATGGCGATACCAGCAAAATGTTTTTTGTTGGCACGCCGCAACCGCACGCTCTTAAATTAGCGCAGATAACACAAGAGTGCTTATATAAAGGCATTGCACTCGTCAAGCCCGGAGCACGCCTAGGTGATATTGGGCACGTCATACAAGAACATGCACAAAAACATCATTACACTGTAGTGAGGGAATATTGCGGCCACGGTATTGGCGAAGTATTCCATGAAGAGCCACAAGTCTTGCATTACGGCAAACCAGATACGGGCCTTGAACTTAAAGAAGGCATGACATTTACCATCGAGCCCATGATTAACGCAGGCAAAGCCCAAACCAAACTAAAGCGCGATGGCTGGACAGTCGAAACCAAAGACGGCCGCCTATCGGCACAATGGGAGCACACCCTTGCCGTTACCGCCACGGGTGTTGAAGTGCTTACTGCTCGCAAAGAGGAATCATTCTAAATGCAAACACTACCTGTAGATCGCACCCCCGTGCTGGCAACGCAACCGCTGTTTTTTAATCAAGACCGCTTTCGCCAAGACCTTGCCACTAAAGCACCGCTACAGGTATTTAAAGATAGTATTGCTGGCGTTAATACCCATTTAAATATGCAATTTAGAGAAGGCCGCGATGTGCGCGCACTGGTTAATGAGCGCTCACAATTTGTCGACTTACTGCTACATTATGCATGGCACCAATTTGATTGGCCCGAAGGCGTCACCTTAATTGCCGTGGGCGGCTATGGCCGTGGTGAATTACACCCGCAATCAGATATCGACCTGCTTATTTTATTAGCCGATACCGATAACCACGGCAACGATGAAAACATCCAACAGTTCATTACATTCTTGTGGGATATTGGCCTTGAAATAGGCTCAAGCGTACGCACACTCAGTGAATGCGTTAATATTGCGAGTAGTGACATCACCGTTGCCACCAACCTCACCGAGATGCGCCACCTGGCTGGCTCGACTGAACTTAGCGGCCAGTTATATCAAAAAACCACCAGCCACCATATTTGGCCAGTCGATGAGTTTTATCAAGCCAAATGGCAAGAGCAAAAAGATCGCCACAACAAACACAACAACAACGAATACAACCTAGAACCTAGCGTGAAAAATGCCCCCGGCGGCCTGCGTGATATTCAAATGATCAACTGGGTATCCAAGCGCTTTTTAGAAGTGCGCACCCCCACCGAGCTACTTGGGCAAGAGTTTTTAACCGAATACGAAATGGCTATCGCCAAATCGGGCGAGACATTTCTATGGAAGGTACGCTTTGGTATACACCTTATTGCTGGGCGCGCAGAAGAACGCCTACTATTTGATATACAGCGTGAGCTTGCCACCATGTTTGGCTTTGAGGATAACGATTCAGGGCTGGCTGTTGAACAGTTCATGCACAAGTACTACAAAACGGTTCGCTCGCTACGCGAATTAAACGACCTGCTTTTGCAACGCTTACGTGAGCTTATTTTTGATACAGACACACCCGTTATTACACCTATTAACGAGCGGTTTCAACTTCATAATGGCGATATAGAAGTTGTCGATGACCATGTGTTTTTAGAAACCCCCAGCGCACTGCTCGAGATTTTTGTACTGCTTGGGCAAAACCCACATATTAAACAGGTACGTGCTCAAACCATTCGCTTAATTCGCGAACAGCGCTGGCTAATTGACGATGATTTTCGCAAACACCCTAATAATAACGCGTTATTTATGTCGCTTTTTTCACTCGAGACGGGGCTGATCAAGCAACTCCAACGCATGGCACGCTACGGTATTTTAGGCCGTTACCTGCCCGAATTTGCCGAAATCACAGGGCAGATGCAGCATGACTTATTTCATAAATATACCGTAGATGCCCACACGCTACTCGTGATTAGAAACATGCGCCGCTTCCGCTACGAAGAAGAAGAAAAGAAATTCCCCATTGCGGCGCACATTTTAAAACACCTAAAAAAGCCCGAGCTACTTTATATTGCAGGCCTGTACCACGATATGGGCAAAGGCCGTGGCGGCGATCACTCGATGCTAGGCGCTGTAGACGCCCGCGTATTTTGCGAGCAACATGGCCTATCTAAGCGCGAGACAGGCCTTGTGTGCTGGATGGTTGAAAAACACCTTCTCATGTCGTTTGTCTCGCAAAAACAAGACATTTCAGACCCCGATGTCATCCATCAGTTTGCACGGGAAGTGGGCGATCAACTGCACCTCGATTATATTTACGCGCTCACAGTCGCCGATATGTGCGGCACCAACCCTGAAGTTTGGAACAGCTGGCGCGCCAGCTTAATGCGCCAACTTTACCTAGATACAAAACGCGCGCTGCGTCGTGGGCTAGAATCGCCTATCGACCAGCAAGATATTATCGAAGAAACCAAACAGCTAGCCCTTGGCACATTGGCCGACCATAACGCTAATGAGGAACGCGCCTTAAAAGTCTGGGAGCAACTGGGTGACGAATATTTCATACGCGAAAACCATTTAGACGTAGCATGGCAAACGGAAGCGATTATCAACCATAAAGATAACAAGCCACTGGTATTAATACGCGAAACAACCAGCCGTGATTTTGAAGGCGCGACCCAAATATTTTTGCACACGCCCAGCAACCCGCATGTCTTTACCGCTGTTGCCAACGTGATTGCACAACTCTCACTGAGCATTCAAAATGCCAGTATCTACAGCGCACCCAATGGTTTTACCTGCGACACGTTTTATGTGCTAGACGAAAACGATAAGGCACTCGACAACGATCAAACACGCTATAGCCAAATTAAAGACGCCATTCTTGAAGAGCTTCAACTCATTGGCGACTACCGCAATATTGTCAAAAGGCGCACGCCGCGAGAGCTTAAGCAGTTCCCCACGCCTACACAGGCAAGCATCAGCACCGATATTTCATCAGGGCATACTATTTTAGAAGTGATCAGCCCAGACCGCACCAGCCTATTGGCGACCATTGGCCTCATCTTTATGGATATGGATGTCAATTTGATTAATGCGCGTATCACCACATTAGGTGAACGCATCGAAGATATCTTTATTATTGCCGATGAGCATGACGAACCCTTAACCGATCCACAATTTTGCCAAAACCTCTGCGCCGAAATATGCAAACGTTTAGACAAACAAGTGCAAACAGAACTTGCCTAACAAAACGTTAAAAAAACAATTAAGTTAAATAACATTTAGGCATGTATTTAAAAAGCATATAGAAAAAATGTAAAAAACATGTAGCAAAAAGAGGCTTGAAAATACGCTTGCTGCTTTATTTAAGCAGCAAGCGATACACAATGCACCAGCTAAAACAAAACCACGTAACATTAACTACGTAACATTAACAAATGTACATTAAGCCCAATAAAACACGTAGTTAAAAATAGTTATTTAAAAACGGTTATTTAAAACAGTTACTTAAAACAATTCTTTAAAACAGTCACCTACAGATATTTGCCCTATCATGAATCCAGACTTAAACCAGTTACACCCCTACCCATTTGAAAAACTAGCCAAACTCAAGGCGGGCATCACGCCACCAGATAAAGCACATATTGCGCTATCCATTGGCGAGCCAAAACACACTCCGCCCGCCTTTGCCCTCAAAACCCTTGCCGACAACGTAAACGCACTTGCGCAGTACCCCAAAACGCAAGGCTTGCCTGAACTACGCAATGCTATTGCGACATGGGCAAGCACGCGCTTTCATTTATCACCCGCACTCGACGCCAACACACAAGTACTGCCCGTTAACGGCACGCGTGAAGCACTGTTTGCCTTTACCCAAGCTTGCGTAAGCAAAAAGCCCAACGCCAAGGTATTGATGCCCAATCCGTTTTATCAAATTTATGAAGGCGCGGCATTTTTAGCGGGAGCCGAACCCGTCTTTTTAAACACCACCGCAGACACGGGCTTTATCCCCGATTTTGATGCTGTGAGCGAACAAACATGGCAAGACTGCCAGCTACTGTTTATTTGCAACCCCGGCAACCCCACAGGGGCGGTCATGAACCAAGCACAATATGAAAAACTGATTAACCTCGCCATAAAATATGATTTTATTTTGGCGAGCGACGAATGCTACAGCGAACTGTACTTTGATGAGCACACACCCCCCATTGGCTTACTAGAAGCCTGCCAAACCATGGGTAATACCCAGTTTAAGCAATGCGTGGTCTTTCACTCGCTGTCTAAGCGCTCAAACTTACCCGGTTTACGCTCGGGCTTTGTCGCAGGCGACGCACACGCCATTGCACAATTTTTAAAATACCGCACCTATCATGGCTGTGCGATGTCGACGCCCACACAGCTAGCCAGCATTAGCGCCTGGGAAGACGAAGCTCACGTTAAACAAAACCGAGATTTATACCGCGCCAAATTCGAAGCCGTGATTGAGATACTACAACCTGCTATTGCGGTACAAAAACCCGATGCAGGCTTTTACCTGTGGATTAAAACCCCCATCAGCGACACCGATTTTGCCCAGCAATTATTTGCCACACAAAATGTCACGGTGTTGCCGGGTAGCTATTTAAGCCGTGAAAGCGAGGGCATTAACCCCGGCAGCGGTTATGTCCGCGCGGCATTAGTGGCCACGCTGGATGAATGCGTCGAGGCGGCAAACCGTATTAAATTGTTCTGCCAAAGCGTGTAGCAAGGTTTCATCATCATGCCAACAACTATCGCAGATACAATTGAAGACACAATTGAAGACACAATCGAAAGTACAGCAGTCAAAAACCTCACCAAACCCGAGCGGGCGGCGCATATATTGTCGGAGCTTGAGCGTCTTTATCCAACAACGCCTGTCCCACTCGACCATACCGACCCTTACACATTGCTTATCGCCGTGTTGTTATCGGCGCAATGCACAGACGAGCGCGTCAACAAAATAACGCCCGCCCTGTTTGACCTTGCCGATAACCCTTTCGATATGGCACAACAACCCGTTGAAGTCATCAAAGCGATTATTCGCCCTTGTGGTTTATCGCCAAAAAAATCGCAAGCCATACAGGGTTTATCGCAAATACTGGTCGAGCAATACCAAGGCGTTGTTCCCGCCGATATGGATATACTCGAAACACTGCCCGGCGTGGGCCACAAAACAGCGGGCGTGGTCATGGCGCAAGCGTTTGGTGTGCCGGCCTTTCCTGTTGATACCCATATTCATCGTTTAGCACAACGCTGGGGGTTAACATCGGGTAAAAATGTCACGCAAACCGAGCGCGATTTAAAAAAGCTTTTCCCCAAAGAAAAATGGAACAAACTGCATTTACAAATTATTTTTTATGGCCGCGAATACTGCCAAGCACGTGCCTGCCACGGCCTTGCCTGCCCTATTTGCACGCACTGTTACCCTAACCGTAAGCACCCTAAAAAACTTAAAAAGCCTTAAAAAGAAGCCCAAAAAAAAGCCCCAAAAAAACTGTAGCTCAACCTTTATATTGAAAGAGAACCCCATGATTACTCAAAATACATTTGAAACACTCGCAACACCCACGGGCGATATGCAAGTGCAGGTTTTTCGCCCCGCCATTGACGGCACCTTCCCCTGCATTATTTTTTACTCAGAGATCTTTCAAATTACCGCACCCATTGCACGCACAGCCAATATATTAGCGGGCTTAGGGTTTGTGGTATTTGTACCAGAAGTATTTCACGAGCTGAACCCAATGGGCACCGTGCTGGGTTATGACGACGCAGGAAAAGACAAAGGCAATAACGATAAATGGGCCAAGCCTTTAGAGCACCACGATAGCGACACTCAAGCCATGATCAGCTACGCGCAACGCCTTGATTATTGCACAGGCAAAGTGGGCACAATGGGCGTATGTATAGGCGGTCACCTTGCGTTTAGAGCTGCGCTTAACCCTAACGTATTATCGGCATTTTGTTTGTACCCAACCGATATACACAGCGACACATTACCCAGCAATGCAGGCAACAATACCTTTGAGCGCGCAAGCGATATTCAAGGTGAAATCCACCTTGTGTTTGGCAAACAAGATCCACACGTACCACAAGAAGGCCGTCAAAAAATGTATCAGCACTTTCAAGCCATCAACCTGAATTACACATGGCAAGAAGTGAACGCGCAGCATGCATTTATGCGTGACGAAGGCGAGCGCTATGATCCAGACCTCGCACTAGAAATGTATCAAAGCGCCAAACAGTTTTTTGCTCGCACTCTTTCTGCTAGCAAATAACACGCAGCCAACAAGCCTATTGCTGGCCTGTTAGCAAATAGATACATTGGAGGGCGCTAAATTTTTTGGTATATTTAGCGCCCTTTTTAGTACGCGATACAGGCACACCCTATGAGCACACCTGCATTAACACTTTACGGCATCAAAAACTGCGACACCGTGAGAAAAGCCAGAAAATGGCTCGACGCCCATGCGGTTGACTATCACTTTCACGATTTTAAAACCGACACACTCAGTGAGCAAACCTACGCAGCATGGCGTAAAGAGCATGATGTTTTTACCATTGTTAACAAACGCAGCACAACGTGGAAAAAACTCACCGAACAAGAGCAAGAGGCCATTACCAATGAAAGTGATTTTAGCGTGATCCAACAGCATTTATCGCTTATCAAAAGACCGGTTCTTGACAATCAAGCCACGCAGATTTTTGGCTTTAAAGAAGAAACATACTCAACATTTGTATCATCACTTTAATTTTTTCCTCTCATTTTATTAATATAAAGGTTTAACCATGACACAATTTTACGGACTCGGCTTAGGCGTTGGCACCAAAAACAAAAAAGGCGAATGGCTAGAAGTGTTTTACCCCGCCCCCGCGCTTAACCCAAGCGACGCACTGGGCCAAGCCTTTACAGCAGCCTTTGGTGACACCAGCAAAAACACCACCGTTGAAGCCACCAGCGAGCAAGTGAAAGCATTGGCCGCTGCGCTAGATAAAGCCGGCGAAACAGAACTTGCAGCCACATACGCAACCTTTGCATCAAGCACACAACCGCTTGTTGCCGTATTACTCAGCGAAGACAGCGCACCCGCCACCGTGGCTGAAGGCTACTTTAAATTGCATTTATTATCACACCGTTTAGTGCAGCCACACGGCACCAACTTAACCGGCGTATTTGGTGTATTACCCAACGTAGCATGGACAAACCAAGGCGCAGTGGATTTAAACGAGCTAAATGAGCGCCAACTACAAGCACGCTTAAACGGCGAAACACTCACCGTAGAATGCGTTGATAAATTCCCTAAAATGACCAACTACGTTGTACCAACAGGCGTACGTATTGCCCATACAGCACGCGTACGTTTAGGCGCACACGTTGGCGAAGGCACAACCGTCATGCACGAAGGGTTTATAAACTTCAATGCTGGCACATTAGGCACAAGCATGGTTGAAGGCCGTATTTCTGCAGGCGTTGTGGTAGGTAAAGGCTCCGACCTAGGCGGCGGCAGCTCAACAATGGGCACGCTATCAGGCGGCGGCAACATTATTATATCGGTTGGCGACGAATGCTTACTGGGCGCTAACGCAGGTATTGGCATCCCTCTTGGCGACCGCTGCACCGTTGAGTCAGGTTTATACATTACAGCGGGCACAAAAGTGGTTGTACTAGATGACACAAACACACCCGTAGAAACCATAAAAGCACGCGACCTAGCGGGTAAATCTGATTTACTATTTAGACGCAACTCGGTATCGGGTACGGTCGAATGTAAAACAAATAAATCAGCTGTGGCACTTAACGAAGAACTGCATGTAAATAATTAATATATCTAACATGTAAAATATCCCTGATCACTCTGTTTGTTTATTTTTTTTGGTGCTATCAAAGATATGACAAAAGGGAGTGATCAACACCCCCTTTTTTTAGTGCATAACTAAAGAACGGGGGGGGAGTGAGGGATTCAAAGCAAACTTCGAAACACTCTATCGTTAAGGTATTCAGTGGTCAGCCAAGGAATTTGGTGGTAAACCCAAGGGCACGCGAATAAACATTGTTGGTGGACTCGGCTTTGCCAAACCGGCGTAATGCGCTAACATATTAGCGGTACAACGTTTCGTATCGTTTTTGTTGCACTTTGCTCATTAGATGCTCCTATTGTTAGCGAGTGTGATTGCTCGGGGAGTAATTATCTATTATAGAGGGGTTTTACTTTGCCGCATAGCGGCTTCGCTTAACAAGCATATCAAAAATTTCTCGTAAAAACCCGCGAGCTGAGCTCGCTATACTATAGTAATTAAAAAAAATCGATCTTAAGAGCAGGCTTAAACTTAACGTGGTTGCGCTTTATATATAGCTAATTGATGTGTAACAAGGAAAATTTATAGTGACAACAAAATCAGAAGCAAGCTTTTTGAAACAGGAAGTATCTAAAAGTATTCAGACACTAAAAAAGAAAGTTCGAAGTAATAAACGAAAAACTAGGGAACCTCTGATTAAGTCCTTAAAAAATGCGATAATACCAAAAACATCATTATTGCTATTGGTAGGTAAATAGGTAAGTAACATGAATCAACTCAGTTTTTCTGAAGCAGAATATATTCACAAGAAACGTAAAACG
>CAKZUG010000122.1 GCA_937920545.1 uncultured Saccharophagus sp. | reverse complement strand
TTGTTATTTTTTTCGAATAACTCATCAATCATGAGTCTGTTTTCTTTAGAGAGACGATTATTGATCGTTTCAAAGAAATTATTATTAGCACGACTTTTTGCAGTTTTAGCTATTCTTCTCAAAAATTGGAACGGTGGAAGTTCATATCGATGGCGAAGTAATTGTTCGCACATCGCGTTAATGATGTCTTCAATCATTTCATTTGTGTGAGCAGATGCTAAAGCATGTTTAGCGAGCCAACTATGCTCTTTGGGTGTGAATGACTCAACCCCTAACTCTTTTAGAATGATTTTTTGATGCCGTCTACAGGATCGTGATTTATCGTATTCGAGTAACGACTTCTTCGTGATCGGCCTAACAATTTTTAGCCCGTCCTTTACATATTCAACAATTTTTTCAGGAATATCTGACATCGGCATAAAATAACCAACGCGATCAAATATTTTTTTATTTAACATGCACCCCAAACGCAACACGGGTTTTTTGATCAACTCTAAAGACATCAGCTCTTTTTTGGAGAGGGTAAAGCTTCTCGCTAAATCTTTATCAGAGATATGACTAGTTAAAAAAGGATAAACGCTGCCTTTTGTAGCGCTCATATATGCTTACTCCCACGTTCGGCCAGTTACCGGGTCGATGAATATGGCTTCTAACATACAATTTTTTTGTTGAGCCACTTGGTGCATTTGATGAAGTAGATCATCCATGACCTCCTCAAGATGTTCGCCACTTTTATAACTCACAGTAATTTCATATCGTGATTGATCATTTTCAAATTTCTTGAGTTTTAGATCTTTAAGAAATTTTTCCTCAATAGTATTTCGCGTCGCGCTCACACCTCTTGTGTGTTTACTATAACGCTCAATCGCTACTTTTAATTCAAGAGTAATACTCATTACTTTCGGTAATATAGTGATCTCACTTTGAGGGGCATCAATTGCATTTTCTATTCTATTTTTTGAGAAAGGGTCTGAATTATCGACATAGCTCATCGCGGAGCGGATATCTTTCCAACCGACATGTTGCATCAGATCTTCTAAGCTCCAGCCTGAGCTATTAGCCCAGGTTGCAAGGCCTCTGCGCAGCGAATGACTCGTAAAGGTTGGTGAACTCTCGATATCTGCTAATTTGCTGTAATGCTTAACAATATTTATAACAGCTGCGCAGGTTAGTCCTGTTGAGGCAATGTGCGCCCATTGATCAATAGCTGGAAATACGGGCCCTTCGGTTAATCTTGATGCATCAATCCAATCTCGATACGCGGAAACGGGGCAAAGTGCTTTTAACATGGGTATGCGGTGTGTTGCGCCTTTAGAAAACGTATCGGTTTTACTTCTGGATAGGTACATCTCCATACCCTGATCATTGATAACTTTTACATGCTCAATACGAAGCCGCGTCAACTCATCGCTCCGAAAAGCTCGCCAAAACCCCAGTAAAATAAGTGCTCTATCCCTAAGTAATTTGAGGGTTTTAGCGTCAATTTGATGCCGTTTTGAAAGCGCCTGTACGATACCGCTGTCTATTTTATGAATGTAATCGAGCTGAAGCGGTGTGGCTTTTTTAGGTTGGTAAGGGTGTATATTGGCGATGCCTTTTAACACCTTTTTAACGTGCGGCGCTTTAGTCGGATCAGGAAAACCTTGTTGGGTATGCCAAGCCGAGATGGCTGCGATGCGTTGTTTGAGTGTGCTAAGGGAGAGGCTGCTTGCGTAATGAGCGAGATAAGACGCGACACTATCAGCGGTACCAGGTAAAAACCCGCCCCACGATTCTTCATAATGCTTGATTGCTGAAGCGTAGCTTTTGCGGGTGTTTTCCCGCGTCGCGGCACGTATGTATTTATCTGTTTGGCTCACAGTAATGTCATTCGTTTAATTTGCTTTGAGATAGATGTTGGTAAAATTAGTTTTTTATCAACGCGTGCCATACCTTAGCGAGATGAGCACCCACGGGCAAGGTTTGAACGTTAATATGTGCGAAAACAAGTGAGATTGCCGTCGGAGTCAGCATGAGGCTCTAGTTGTTTCTTACTATGATGGATGATTGTTTCGAGTTCAATCTGAGCATCTACGAGAACATGGTCTGGGATATTGTTCCAGAACGAGTTCTGTCGTTTAGTAAGCTTGTCTGCGTTGCATGAGCTTACATTCGGATAATAAGTCATTTTAAAGTGGTTCAATGCTAGGTATGTTAATATTGATCTAGTAAAGCCGCCACTACCCGCAGAGAACCATGCAGATATTATGGGATATGGATCATCACGCTTAAGGTTTGTTTTTAAAATTCTTTCTAACTCACTTACTCGACCTAGTAAAATTGCTTCTAATAATGGTGACTTTATATCATACCGCTCAAAATTTAATTCACCCATATTGTCAACTGCCTTAAAGATTGTTTTTTTGGGTTAACTCTACTTAGTAAGTGATGTATCGGTTATGTGATATGCGGATGCTAAACCTGAGACAAAAACCAAGGTTTGATGGCTACGTACTTCTGATATTTTTTCACTATTTTATCATCATCACTTCGGTACATCATTGTATTTAGGATATTTTTATTACCTATGATTAGCCGAACATGAAATATAAAAAGGTATGTATACCGCGATAGCGTTACAAGCCTTTTTAATATGCGCCACGTGCATGAAACGTAAATTTGTAACACTATTTATAATTTAACTATGGGGTACAGGTATCGACCACCCAATTACAAAGATCAACACAACAAACATGACAACACTAATAGCAATTTTTAGGTAATCTCTTGATTGTCCATTTCGTTCACACATTACTATTAGAGCAATCAGAACTTGGATTAAGTAATAAAGCGCAAAACCTTTTGATGCTAAATTGATTATTGCAAAAACGTCGACAATCCAAACTAAAACAATGGCTACCGCAATGATAATCATGTAGTAAAGATTCGCTGAAAAACGAGAATTAACAAGCTCACGTAACAAACCACCGCCACCAATAGTATCTGCCAGAGCGGCACTTAGTTGGCTTGCAGCAGCGGCTAACAAAAGCAAAAACGGCAGCACCCAAACTACTTGGCCTAGTGTTTGAGTGATAGCAGTCTCATTCAATTCAACAATTGGATAAGTCAAAAAAATGGGACATGTAAGGCCGATAAAAATAATATATATGCCTATCGCAATCCATTGGGAATACTTGACCGCGTTAATACGTTGTTTCGCTGAATAATTTGCACCCATAAACCTAGCTGTCTCGAAACCTTGGGTGATCATTAGCATGCCGGCTAACATCGCGAGTCTCTGCATGTTACTGAAATCCCCGATAGAGTCATGAGCAAACCAAGCTGTACTCGTCGTAAAATCATAAAATAGCAATGCGGTTAACACGCCAACGATAACGGCCAACTTTATTGATACTGCACATAGTTCGACCCATTCAAGCCCGCGTGATCCTCGCCAAGCAGCTATTATCATTGTAATAAACAGTAATGCCGTCGTTGCCCACTTCGATGCAAAAGGGTCGACGATGTTTACACGGTCGAAAACAAATGACATGAAAAGGCTAAGATAAAAAGCAACGGATACTGCATAGGCTGCGCCTAGACACCATTGTGATAGTTGTTCAAGTCGAGCTAAAGATCCTCTTGGCTGATGCTGTAATATCGGTTCTACATATTCTATGTTATGACGAATAATCCAGCCTAATCCATAGGAAAATATCGATAACCCTGCGATGGCTAACAAAGCCCATTTACCCATCACAGAGTGAAGCAGTGGCGCAATTATAAGAAACCCGCTGCCAATTATCGAAGCGAGTGGCGTGACAGTCGCGCGCCACTGCTGTGAATTGATGATCCGTCGATTAAACAACACCACTACAGACAATATGGTGACAATAACTGCAATACTATTAAGAAGCACTGGTGATCCTTTTGTTTATGTTATATTTCGTCATAACCACCAAATAAAAAGCTTTACACTGAAGTTAGTGCTTCTAACTTAGTGCATCAGTACGTACTGTCAGTAGGAAATATCAATAGCGTTAACTCAAAAAATAATTTTATTGAAAATAATCGATCGGGTTAGCTTTGCATACTGTTGGATATATATGTTTTTCATAAACATTATTAATATTAAATTCTTTACTTTATGTATACTGAAAAATTTATTTAATGATGTTCATCACCATCTTCTCGGGTTGTTAATATTTGATATTGATCAGCATTTAACTTAGGAAGCTGTTGAACAAATGCAACCATAGACCAGATCCTATCGTCGCCATGTGTCGGCCCCCAAGTCGGCATACCTGACGCTTTGATGCCATGCTTAATAATCCAAAACTGGCGAGCAGCTAACTTTGTTTCATCAGTACTATATTTACCTCCCGACATACTTAGATTAAGGGGCTTGGGGTATAAACCAATACTAAAATCAGACTGAGTTATTCCTGGCCTTAAGTGGCAACTTGCACACATATCGTTGTAGTCAGCTCCGCCTTGAAGCAAGCGATCAGAGTCATTCAGGTCTGTAGGCACAATGATTCTATTTGCTGATCGGCTAATAGATCGTTCACGCATGGTCTCCAGTGCCCAATATGTAAATCTGTTATGCGGTACATCCGCTCCCATCGGATATACCCCTGAAAGTATAAAACCCAAGCCACTAATAATAATGAGAACTATAGAAATAACGCCTATTTTTAAAATAGTCATTGGTGTTTTTCCTTGTAAAAATAATATGAGTTTTACCGTGCCGAAGTAGCTAGCCTCTTTTATTCTAATGAGAGTTATGATTATGTTTTATATGATCGTCAACTTTGTTATCAACATCATCAATGACTTTATGTTTTTTGTTTGATACATCATGATCCATATTAGACATGCATTTTTTCATCATCGCTTTCATTATAGGATCATCCATATCCATAGTTTTATGATCAATATCGTTTATCGATGAGCAATCTATTTTCTTAGATTTATCTGCATGCATTTTCGGGTCATGCGCTGAAGCACTCCCCGTTACGAACATACTTAATAATATTACGCTGCTTACAATAGTATTTGTTTTCATTTTTTTAATCCTTATGTCGATAGTTGTGTGTAATGAAATATGTGCCGTGCCTATTTTCTTACTAACTTATAAACATCCAAGTAGCCATTGCTACCATCATTATATTTTCTGTAAGCGAAACAAATCCTAAAGGCACATTGCTATCGCCACCAACGCAGGCACACTTAAGCTCACGCTTATCTATATAAACGGCTTTAAAAACAGACACACCGCCAACGATACCAATAAATAGTGCAGGCGTTGCTACTAGCCAAGCTGGTGCGCCAGCTAACATGCCTATACCTGCAAACGCCTCTAGAAAAGCATAAACGTAAGCGTAAGGTACATAGCGCATAGCAATAAGATCATAAGTAATAAACTGTAATGAGAAGCTATTTAAATCACGGAGCTTTTGAACCGCTAGCGTACACATACTCAAAGCAATAAACGCTTCAATGGTCCAAATCCAATTGATGGCAGCATACTGGCTAAATGATAAAGCCAGTGCCATCAAGAATGTCATGCTAAAGATAGCAATAATGGGTGTATAAGTTGTTTTCTCTTTATCAGAATTTGCTTTACCAAAATGCTTTTGTAAATCTTCAAAACCTCCAATACGCTCATCATCAATAAAAATTTGAGGGGTAGTTTTTACATTATGTTTTTTCTTAAAATCATCCGTTTCTTCACGAGAAGATAATTTATGATCTTCTATTTCGAAGCCTTCACGTTTGAGTAGATCAAGTGATTTCAAACCATAAGGACAAATATGTTTATCTGTATGCATACGGTAAATAGTTGCTGTCTTTTTCATAATTTTTTCCTCGTTAACAGTGTGTAAAACTAAACGAACATTAAAAATACATGTTTAAGCATTAGGATTGCAAATGAATTTTTGATAATCCTAATTTGCGAGAATTTGCTATTCAGTTGCTCCTGATTTTTTCCATAGAAAGTAAATTGCAGGCAAAACAAAGAGAGTTAAAATTACCGCACTCACCATACCGCCGACCATTGGCGCGGCCAATCGTTGCATAACTTCAGAACCAACACCATCGCCAACCATGATCGGTAATAGCCCCACTATCGTTGCACCTGTTGTCATAAGAACCGGTCGCACACGTAGCGTTGCGCCATCTAACACGGCTTGTTTTATTTGTTTTTCATTTAGAGGTTTGCCTTGTGGAAGATTTGATTTACTACTTTTTAACGATTGATTTAGATACACCAACATAATAACGCCTATTTCAACTGCAACTCCCGCTAACGCGATTAATCCAACCCCAACCGCAATTGAAAAATTAAAATTCAGAAAATACATTAGCCACATACTGCCGACGATTGCGAGCGGTAATGTGCCCATAATGATCGCCACTTCCACCACGTTTCTAAAACTTAAATAGAGCAGAAAAATAATGATGCCTAAAGTTAAAGGAATAACGTATTTGAGTTTTTGTTTTGCACGCTCCATGTACTCATATTGGCCAGCCCAAGCAATAGAATAACCGGCGGGTAAGTTAAGTTTTTCCGTAACAATGGTCCGCGCACTTTTAACGTAAGTGCCAACATCAATTCCATCAATATCAACAAACGTCCAACCATTAATGCGCGCATTTTCGCTTTTTATACCTGGCGGCCCATCTTCAATTGATATTGCGGCAACATCACCCAGAGCAATGCGTTCGCCTCTGGATGTAACAATAGGCAGGAGTTCTAACTGCTCGGGTGAATCTCGATATGATTGAGGGTAGCGCACGTTAACAGGGTATCGCTCTAACCCTTCTATTGTTTGCGTTACATTCATTCCTCCTATGGCAGACGATACTACCTGTTGAACATCTGCAATATTTAGCCCATAACGCGCAGCTTTGAGGCGATCAATATCTATATTTAAATAACGCCCGCCGGCTACACGCTCCGAATACACAGAGGCTGTACCTTCAACATCTTTAAGAATGATTTCTAACTGTTTACCAATATCTTGGATTACATCTATTTTAGGCCCCGCTATTTTTATACCTACAGGCGTTTTAATCCCTGTAGCTAACATATCGATGCGCGTTTTAATTGGCATAACCCATGCGTTTGTCACTCCAGGAAACTTAACTAATGCATCAAGCTCTTTCTTTAGAGCTTCAGTCGTTAGCCCTTCGCGCCACTCGTCACGTGGTTTGAGTTGTATAAATGTTTCGATCATTGTTAGCGGAGCGGGATCTGTTGCGGTATCCGCCCGGCCAATTTTACCAAACACAGTTTTAACCTCAGGCACGGTGGCAATGAGCTTATCTGTTTGTTGAAGTAGCTCGCGAGCCTTACCAATAGATATACCGGGGTAAGTAGTTGGCATATACATCAGATCCCCTTCATCAAGCGGTGGTATAAACTCGCTGCCAATTTTACTTAAAGGCCATAAGGTTGTTGTGAGCAATAAAAAAGCCAAAAGTAATGTGAACTTTGGATACGCAAGTACGGTTTTTAACAGCGGTCGGTACCCAGCGATGAGAAAACGATTGATTGGATTTTTGTGTTCTGGCAATACTTTACCTCGAATAAAGTACCCCATTAATACAGGAACAAGTGTAATAGCCAGTGCGGCAGACGCTGCCATCGCATACGTTTTAGTAAACGCTAAAGGCGCGAACATTCTTCCTTCTTGCGCCTCTAAGGTAAACACTGGAACAAAACTCACGGTTATTATCATCAAGCTAAAAAATAATGCTGGTCCAACTTCGATCGCAGATTTTGTGACGACTTCCCAGCGATTCTGATCTGTTAAGGGCGTTTTTTCCATATGCTTATGCATGTTTTCGATCATAACAATGGCGCCGTCAATCATGGCACCAATCGCAATCGCGATACCTCCCAATGACATAATATTTGCATTGAGCCCCTGTGCGTGCATGATAATAACGGCTGTTAAAATACCAACAGGTAAACTGATAATGGCTACTAGTGATGACCGCACATGAAAAAGAAAAATCATACAAACTAATGCAACGACGATAAATTCTTCTATAAGTTTTTGCCACAAATTTTCAACGGCGTTCTTAATTAACGCAGAGCGATCATAAACCGTAACGATTTCGACACCTTCGGGCAATCCTTTTTCCAATTGTGCCAATTTAAGTTTTACTGCATCGATAGTTGTTTGAGCGTTTTCGCCGAAACGCATAACAACGATACCGCCAACTGTTTCACCTTCACCATTTAGCTCGGCAATACCTCTTCGCATTTGCGGCCCGAGGCCAATATCAGCCACATCTTTAAGAAGAAGCGGCGTGCCGTTTTCATTTAATCCAAGGGGAATATTTTCGATATCGGATTTATTTTCTAAATAGCCAGAAACCCTAACCATATACTCGGCTTCTGCCATCTCTATTACAGACGCGCCAACTTCTTGATTAGCCCTTTTTATAGCCATTTGTATATGTGATAGCGGAATATTGAACGCACGTAACTTTTCAGGATCTACAGTTACCTGATACTGTTTAACCATGCCGCCAAGGGTAGCGACTTCAGATACACCCGGTACAGTTTGCAACTCAAATTTTAAAAACCAATCTTGTAAGCTGCGCAATTCGCTCAGATCATTTTTACCTGTACGGTCGATGAGAGAGTAAATAAATACCCACCCTACGCCAGTAGCATCTGGGCCTAATTGGGGTTTTGCCGCATCGGGTAATGAGGGTGCTACCTGACTGAGATACTCAAGCACGCGACTACGCGCCCAATATAAATCGGTATCTTCATCAAAAATAATATACACATAAGAATCACCAAAAAAAGAATACCCTCGCACCGTCACTGCGTCAGGCACAGAAAGCATGGCCGTGGTTAATGGATATGTCACTTGATCTTCAACGACTTGAGGCGCTTGCCCTGGGTATGATGTTTTGATAATAACTTGCACATCACTAAGATCAGGCAGTGCATCGATAGGTGTTTGCTTCAACGAAAAAAGCCCTGCACCAACGAGAATAACGGCGCCTAAAATAATAAAAAAACGATTACCAATAGACCAACGAATAATGGATTCAATCATGATTTATTCCTCGCCTTTAGATGAATGCGTGGAATGATCCATTTTTGAGTGATCTATCATAGGTGGCTCCATCCCACCGTGTTCCATTTGAGAGTGATCAATTTTTAATTCGGTACCTTCAGGTGTTTCTCCCTCGATCTTAGGGCTAGAAACAATATGAGTAGTCGTGATTTGATATTGGCTATCATCTGTTTTAACTATTTCCATATGTACTTCAGTGCCCGGCGTAAGTTTTTCTAAATCCACACTATCTGCCACCAAAAAATTCATGGTCATTCCCTTCATATCCCACTCATCAATGGCCTCGTGACGCACTTTGACCATTCGATTTTCCTGCATTAAAACTTGAACTTCGCCCGCTACCCAAACGGAAGTGGGCTCATCATTGCTGTGAAACATGCGTTTAAAATCTGAGGTTTTACTTGATTCGGAATCGAGGAGAAATTGTGCCGATGTGACAATTTCTTCACCCTCATTGACGCCATCAAGTATTTCAGCGATATCTTGATTCAGCCTACCCACTTTAACAGCAACAGATTTGAAGCTACCTTCACCCAAAGCAATGACGACTCTATCTTGCCTACCGGTGCGAATTAACGCTTCGCGAGGAATAACTAAACGCTCTTCTGGCCTATCAGAATGGATTGATACTTGCGCGAACATATTAGGCTTTAGAAGACCGTTAGCGTTAGCAAAACTCAAGCGCACGCGTGCTGTTCGCGTTTTACTATCGAGTGTTGGATAAATGTATTCAACTTTCCCCACTCGTTCTTCGCCAGGTAAATAATCAAGCGTCATCGTTACGGGATCGTTTATTTTGACTAACGAGGCTTGCCGTTCAAACACTTCTGCCTCAACCCATACTTCGTCTAGTGCGCCTATGCTCAACATAGTTGTACCCGGTTTTACGTAGAAACCTTCGCGAATATTGAGGTTATCCACCACGCCTTTTTGAGGAGAATAAAAAGTTACGGTTTGATGAATTTTTAAATCTTTTTTCAGTTGGGCAATAAAATAAGTAGGAATTTGTAGAGCTTTTAAGCGTTCTTCAGACGCTTGTATTAAACGTTTATTGTTACGATTCAGTGCCAGCACCAACTCCTCTTGTGCGTTAACAAGTTCTGGGGAATAGAGTGAATAAAGTGCGCCGCCTTTCTCTACAGGATCTCCTGCAGTTTTCACATGCAGTTTTTCAATCCAGCCGGCGACACGAGGGTGGATGTGTATAAGTTTATCCTGGTCATATTGCACATAGCCAACCGTAACAATCTCAGTGTGCACGGGTTTTCTCTCAGCAATACCTGTGCGAACTCCCAAATTGTTAACTACAGTTGGCGAAATACTAACAGTGCCTGGACCCGCATCATTGGGTTTTTCCGCCCCCTCGTATACAGGAATCAAATCCATTCCCATAGGCGATTTTCCTGGTTGATCCCGTCGGTAGTTTGGATCCATAGGTGCAACCCAATATGCCGGCGTTTTTTTGTTATCGGCTTTACTTTGAACGTCAGGATTGTTATTCGAAATAACCAATGTAAAGACACTGCCCAAAATAACTCCGACTACTAATCCTAGCAATATAGCCATCTTCGAAAAGTTGGATTTATTCATGATGCTCTCCAGCGGTTGCGTTTTCATTTAACAAAACCGCATCAATTTGGTGTTTAGAATAAGAGGAATCATCTGTGTTGGTTCCTACTTGAAAATAATTTAATTGCGCTAACGATTTTTGCATATCAATTGAGATATTCAAGTGTTCGATACGTGCGTTTAATTCAGCGATTCGTGCTCGAACAACTTCGGAAAAATCGCCGTCGTCATTGGTATAAGCGGATAAAGAAGCCTCGGCTTGCTCCGCCATTTCTTTTAATAAACGGCTTTGAAATAATGCGTCACGCTCCGCTAATCTTGAATATTGAGATTGAGCCGCCTCAAAGCCAGATTTTAACTGCCGAATTATCAGTGCTCGTTCTGTTTTCACAGATTCTTGATCTGCAATAGCGGATTGTATTTTCTTGTCTTGTCTATTGCCCGTAAAAATCGGAACATCAAAGGTTACACCTACAGAAAAAAAGTCTGAGCGATCTTCGCCTAAGATAGATTCATCGCGATATCCATAGCTTGCTGTTACTCCCCATTGAGGTTTATAACTTTGTTTTGATAAATTCACATTAGTTAAAAAAGCATCGATTTTTTGATCAATTTGCTTAACTTTTGGATGGGCAGTCAGCATATCCGCTACCTTTTCATGAGGTGTTTTTTTAGAATTTTTGTTGATTAACTCCGAAGAAAAATAATTCGCGAATGGTAAATCTAAATCAGATTCTTTAATTGTAATATCGCTATCAATAAGCCATTCACTCAACCGTGCACGATGGATATCTTGCTGTTGTTGTAATATCGTCAGACGATCGTCTAAGCGTGTTAACTCAAGTTGAGCACGGACTAAATCTTGTTGCCGTGTTTTGCCGGATGCGGTCGTATAACTCGATTGTGCGACATCTACGAGGTATTCAAAAAGAGAGCGGTCTCGCTCAATAAGGCGGATGGTTTTATTAAAACGATAGATATCCAACCAAAGATGAGAAACGGTCACAGAAACTTGTGCGTCTCTATCGTCTCGTGCATAGGGTTGCATCTGACTCATTTTTTTTAGCTTTTCGCGCGCCAGCGTCCGGCTTTTTCCTCGTGGAAACATTTGAGCCACGCCGACTTTAAATTGCGTCATCGGTTCTTGCGAAAAATCAAATGTGTCGATAGGTAAGTTCGCAAAAGCCAAACTTACAGTTGGATCTGGGAGTGAGCCGGCATGCACGCTTAGCGCCTCCATGCTCTCTTGTTGCTTTAAACTATTCACTATCCAAGGATCTTGAGACTGTGCTTTTGAGATGGCTTCTTCCAATGTGTATGGTGCTGCCATTATTGTATTCGGTGAAAACAAAATAACAGTTATCGTAAGAACGATTCCGAGTGAGTGCATCATTTGTTTGTTACTCATCAGAATTGCTCCTCTATGCTAGACACTTCTGCATAAACTTCGCGGCTTCCATCAGATTTAAGCAAGATAATTGAGTACGGCGAAAATCGGTCGCCCATCTCCATACCCGGGCTTCCCGCAGGCATGCCTGGCACCGCCAACCCAATAGAGCCAGCGGGTGGGTTTGATAGAAAAGCGTGTATAAATTTAGCGGGTATGTGCCCTTCAAAAAAGAAGCCGTTTTTACTGACTGCCGTATGACACGATTTTAGATCTTGAGGGATTGATAATTTCTGCTTAATGTTTTCTATTGAATTTTGATTATGAACAAGTGTGTTAAAGCTAGAGTCTTCAATATGGGAGACCCACGCTTTGCAACAGCCGCATGTGGGTGTTTTAAATACCTCAAGAGTGACATTTTCATTTGATGTTGTCGGACTTGATTCGGCACACGCAGCCAAAAGAAAAAATAATAGCGATAATGTAATACTACGAAGAATGTTCATTGGGTGACCCTCACAAGCTCTTTAACGCATAAACGTTTAAGAAATTTCGAGGGTGTGTACCCTCGGCTAAATATGCTGCGCGTCAAGCAGGCGCAACTATACTACATTTAGCCGAGAATGGGTGGGCGGTATAGAGAGCTAGAGGGTTTTGATAAAGGAATAATCTGCGTGGAAATCGCGCGAGAGCGAGGTGTCAATATTTTGGTAATGGTTAATGAATTAGGAAGCACGCTTGTACTGTGGCAACTACTCATAGAGCACCCATCAGCGCAACAGTTTTCACCGTCGTGTTTTTTCATTTCAACGTTAACGGAATTTTCTTCAGACCCGTTTTCATGACACGGAGCAGAGGTTTCAAGCATCTCACTTAGGTTTGTATCCACATACTCGCCTGCACCAGATGCTTGAAAAGCAAATAGCAATACGAAAGCCACCCATAAGCGTGACATATACATGGTTCGAAAAATCATCATGGTGAGAATTATACCTTAATACGTGGAGCTAAGATACCACGATGTACATTTCGTTCACTAAAAATTCTAATAATGTTTGATATATGTCAACGTTGAAAGATTTAGTAAACGTGAGCTTATGCTATGCGTATGTTTGCAAATGCTCACCTTCTAGAATCTGAAGTCTGAATGGGATAGTTTCGGATAATAAGTGCAATTGGAAACAGGAAAGTCAATGGGTTGTTATTCGTCGCGGCAACCTTCATTGTCAAACTCCAATTCAATAGTCGTGTGTTCAAGATCAAAAGCATCGAGCTCACCAGCTATTTTCTGTTTTAAATGCAATTGTTCATTTACGTTTATCGAATTTGATAACGTAAGATGCGCGGTTAAAACATGATGCTCTCCGTCTAGCGACCATAGATGAAGGTGGTGCACATCTTTTACTCCGGCTAAGTTCTTAAGTATTTCCTTAATTTGATGTTGAAGTTTTTTATCTGGCACAGCTTGTAAAAACAGAAGGCCTGTTTGCCATAAATTACGAAATACATTGAAAGCAATAAAAAGTGTAAAACCAATAGATAAAATGGGATCGAGTATTGGCCAGTCGACAAACATAAGTACAATCGAGACGATGAATACGGCGATCCAACCTAAGACGTCCTCTAGTAAATGCCAATTTAAAACACGTTCGTTTAATGTCTTTCCTCCGCTGAGTTTATAAGCGGCGAATCCATTCACGACTATGCCAAAAATAGCCATCAGAAGCATCCCCTCAACCACAGGCATTTCTGGATCCTGTAGGCGTGGTATCGCTTCACTTAATACCCAAATAGATCCTACGATTAATACCATTCCATTAATTAATGAACCCAATAAAGAAAAGCGCCGGTAGCCATAACTAAAATGACCGTTCGCAGGTTTGTTGCTCCAATATGATAAAAACCAAGCGAGCCCGATAGACAAACTATCGCCCAAATCGTGCACGGCGTCTGCCATAATAGCAGTACTGTTGGTAAGCCAGCCGCCAATAAATTCGATAATAGTAAAACCCACATTCAAGAAAAAAGCCCAAGCAATGCGTGAGTTTGATTGATCACTTTGGTGATCGTGTGCGTGGTTATGCATAATTTTACCTTGCTGCTTTAGGAGGCGCGACCAAATCGTTGCCGCACCTTTCTTTTCTAGTGTTTAGTTGTTTGTTTTCAAAATATTTAAACGATCCTTCTGATGAAACCAATGATACAGCACGGGTAATACAAGTAACGTCAGTAACGTGGAAGAAATGATGCCGCCAATGACAACTGTAGCTAACGGGCGTTGAACCTCTGCACCGGTACCCGTATTCAGTGCCATCGGAACAAAGCCAAGACTTGCCACTAGCGCGGTCATTAATACTGGCCTCAAACGCACCAACGCACCTTCTGTAATAGCAAGCATCAGCTCTCCTTTTTCGTGCCACAGATCTCGAATAAACGCGAGCATAACTAGCCCATTTAATACTGCCACACCAGACAGGGCGATGAAACCAATTCCCGCGGAAATAGACATAGGCATACCCCGTAACGCCAAAGCTAAAACACCACCAGTTAATGCCAATGGCACTCCGCTGAAAATAATGAGTGCATCTTTAAGTGAACCAAACGCCATGACCAATAAGCCGATGATCAGAAGTAGAGTTAGGGGGACAACAAGGGATAATCGTTTACTTGCCGATTCGAGTTGTTCGAAGGTGCCGCCATAATCAAGCCAGTAGCCGGCTGGCATATCTACTTGCGAAGCAATTTGCATTTTTACATCGTCCACAAAACCACCTAAATCTCGGCCACGCACGTTGGCGGTTACAACAATGCGACGTTTGCCATTCTCTCTACTAATTTGCGCTGGCGCAGGTGAAATGTCCAAGGTGGCAACTTCTGATAAGGGAACATAATCACCATTAGGCAGCGGCACAGGTAAATACTTTAGGTGTTCGATATCTCGCCTAACCGCTTCTGGCAAACGTACTACGAGCTCGAATCGCCGATCACCTTCATAAAGTATTCCTGCACTTTCACCGCCGATTGCGGTGGCAACCCAATCTTGTAATTGCGACACATTAAGACCATAACGCCCTAATGATGTGCGCTTAGGCATAATGGATAACGTTGGCAAGCCCGTTACTTGCTCAACTCTCACATCGGCTGCGCCATCCACTTGGTTTACCGCTTGCAAAATATCATTAGCGGTCACCACCAGTTGATCTAAATCATCGCCAAAAACTTTGATGCCCAAATCCGCGCGCACTCCAGAAATTAATTCGTTAAAGCGCATCTGAATCGGTTGGGTAAACTCGTAGTTATTACCTGGCAATTCTTCGAGCGATTCTTCCAGTTGCTCGACTAGTTGTTGCTTAGTAAGCGAAGGGTCTGGCCACTGCGAACGTGGTTTTAAAATCACAAAATTATCGGCAACGTTGGGTGGCATTGGATCGGTAGCCACCTCGGCGGTACCAATTCGCGCAAATACTTTATCTACCTGAGGAAAAGATTTAATGCGTTGTTCTAGCAATTCCTGCATAGCGACCGATTGCTCCAATCCCGTACCGGGGATACGCATAGCGTGAAGCGCAATATCGCCCTCATTAAGTTGCGGTACAAACTCGGAACCTAAGGTTGTGGCTAACCAAAGTGAAACAGCAACAAGTACGCTCGCACTGCCTACAACTATCCAGCGAAACTTCAATGCGAGTAACAATACAGGTTTGTAAGCTGATTTCGCCCCGCGAATGACTATGCCTTCTTTCTCGCTAATTTTTCCTTTTAAGAAAACCGCTACAGCAGCAGGCACCACCGTTAATGACAACACCATCGCCGATATCAAAGCCATAACCACGGTCGCTGCCATGGGGTGAAACATTTTTCCCTCGACACCGGTTAACGAAAAAATAGGAATATACACAACAGTAATAATTCCTACACCAAACAAGCTGGGGCGAATCACTTCGGCGGTTGCCTCATAAACAACATTAAGTCGCTCACGTAAATCTAACTGCCCAGCGCGTTGCGCATGCGATAAACGGCGGATAGAATTTTCCACAATGATCACCGTGCCATCGACAATTAAACCAAAGTCTAGCGCGCCCAAGCTCATCAAGTTGGCAGATACGCCCGTTTTAACCATGCCTGTTACGGTCATCAACATGGCTAACGGTATAACTGCAGCGGTGATTAATGCCGCGCGAAAATTTCCTAGTAATAAAAACAACACAACCACAACAAGAATGGCCCCTTCGAGCAAATTTTTACTCACGGTAGCAATGGCTTTATCCACGAGCGCCGTGCGGTCATAGACACTTGTTGCTATTACACCCTCTGGTAGCGATGCTTGAATCGCTTCAAGGCGCAGCGCCACATCGCGCGCCACGGTACGGGAGTTTTCTCCGATTAACATCATAGCCGTGCCTAACACAGTTTCTACGCCATCTTGTGTTGCCGCTCCTGTGCGTAGTTCCTTGCCGATGCCGATACTCGCCACATCCGATACCTTCACGGGAATCGTATTTTTTTGCATGATAATAACGTTACCAATATCTTCTATTGTGGCGAGTTGCCCTGGGGAGCGTACCAATAGTTGTTGCCCGTTTCGCTCAATATAGCCCGCGCCTCGGTTTTCGTTATTGGCTTCTATAGCTTGAACAATGTCTTCCATTCCAATATTAAAATGCAGTAACTTTTGAACATCAGGCGTTATGTGGTATTGCTTGTTGTAGCCACCAATACTATTAACCTCTACCACACCTTTAACCTGTGCTAGTTGCGGTTTGATTATCCAATCTTGAATTTCACGTAAGGCGGTGGCGTCATAAGGTTTACCTTTACTATCTAACGCATCGGGCAAAGCCTGTACGGTGTACATAAATATTTCGCCAAGCCCTGTAGAGATGGGACCCATCTCGGGTTCCATACCTGCAGGTAACGAACTTTTGATTGCGCCTAGTTTCGTGTTAATTAAATTTCGCGCAAAATAAATATCGGTACCTTCATCAAACACGACGGTCACTTGTGAAAGACCGTAACGAGATAACGAGCGGGTATATGCAAGATTAGGTAAGCCTGCCAGTGCTGTCTCTACTGGATACGTTATGCGCTGTTCTGCTTCCAGTGGTGAATAGCCCGGAGCAGACGTATTAATTTGAACCTGGACATTTGTTATGTCTGGCACGGCATCGATAGGAAGTTTTTGATAACTCCATATGCCGATACCTACAATAAGAAAAATACTAAACAAAAATAGTACACGCCGCTCGATGGCAAGGCGTAAAATAGAATTAATCATTTTATACCCCTTAGTGTTCGTGTTCGGCTTCGGATTTTTCGATATCGGCTTTTATTAAAAAACTATTGGCAACAACATAATGTTCGCCTGCGTTCACACCTGATAACACTTCAGTAAAGTCATCATCATTACGCCCTAAAACGAGAGGCATAAAACTATAGTTCTCATGATCGTTAACAAAAACTCCAGTGATCCCATTCATAGTTTGTATAGCTGAATTACTAACGCTAAGGGGTACATCAAATTCGTCGATAACAACTTTTCCTTCAACCATTAACCCTGGGAACCAGTTAATTTTCGTGTTGTTAATTTGCGCACGGACTATTAAATAGGGTGAATCTTCTTGTGCAGGTAATACGTGAGAAATACGCGAATCAAAACGCTTTTCACCTGCGATAATATGAACCGGCTGTCCTATGGTAATCAGTTCTTGTTGTGTCGAAAAAATGCGCAGTTCTGCCCATAAAGATTCAAAACTCGAGATTGAAAATAATATTTGATCTTGCGTCATCTCTCCCTTGTTTGCGTGACGCTGAATGATCGTTCCGCTAATTGGTGCGCGAAGATCGTAGCGTTTTAAACTTTCATTAGATTCAATTACTGCGAGTAGATCTCCTTCCTTAACTTGATCGCCTATGTTCACCGAAACATTGCGAACAATACCGGGAAACCGTGCACGCACATGGCTACTGTGTTCTGGTGCAGTTGCTAATCGTCCATAAGTTGTAAATGTTTGGTGAAGTGTTTGTGGTCCAACTTGAGAAAGTTCGATACCTACTTTTTTGGCCATGGCATTGGTGATTTCGGTGGCGTTTTCGTCTGAATGCTCTTCACCCTTATCGTGATTATGTTCGTCATCCTCATGTTTTTCTTTTTCTTTATGTTGTTCATCAGGGGCTTGTTCATGCTCAGCATGTTGATGCTCGTGCTCTTCACTCGCCAACACAATAGTTGCGTAGCTTGAGAAAAAAATTACAAAAAATATAGCCAATAGGTTTTTCATTTTTTCATCCAGTTTGTCGATACATGAAATATCGAACTAAATAATTAGGGTTCGTTTAGAATCGATACTCACTAGTTGAGTGGTTCAGCAATCAGCTGTTCAATCACAGCTTGATTGAGTGAGGCTGCAGCGGCACTTTCGATAAGTGATCGCTTGGCATCGAGCAATTCTTTTTGCGCGGCTATCCAATCCTGATAGCTATAACGCCCAGTTTCATAAGCGCGCTGTGTTGAATCTAAAACAGCATTTAAATCAGGTAAGATAGTGGTGCGAAAAACGTTAACCGCTGCAATATGTTGCTGCCTTTGTGAATAAGCCTCAAATAATTGCACATGTAATTTGAGTAACGCTGTTTGGCGCTCGTAAATTATCTCGTTTTCAAATGCCATTGCAGATTTCAGTGCGCCTCGGTTACGTTTATTACCAAACAAAGGAATAGAGACGCCAGCGGTAAATGCCGTATCTCCACTCTCTTCAAATCGACGCACACCCACCTGCCACCCTAAATCAGAAGTAGAGTATGTTTTAGCAAGCGAGACTTCCGCTTTTTTCAACCGAGCTTCACTTGCGAACTGTGCAATCGCAGGTGACGCTAGCGCGCGCTGATACAAGGCAGAAAAATCCAACGCGGTACCGTAAGTAAAAATATCTCCGTTAAACTTGTCCCAACTGGGTGATGTTTCGCCCCAGTAAGCGGCAATCTTTATGCGCAACCGTTCATGCTGTTTTTTCAATGCATCAACTCTTAGCTGAGTGTGCGCGAGTAATGATTTTGCACGCTTAACTTCGTACTCGGGCGTTGCTCCTTGTAACGATCTGTTTTTGACAATGGCTAAGGTGTTTTGCGCAAGATCTCGTGCTTCATTAGCAAGCTCAAACAATGCTCGAACTTCCAGCGCTTGAATAAAGGTGCGCGTCAACTCGCCCAACACATCCAATGTAAATGCTTGGCGATGGTGCTCGAGTGTTTGTAGTTGGGCGTCAGCTACAGACATGCGCGCATTTCGTTTACCCCCTAATTCAATGACTGAAGATAGGGCGACTGTTGTCTCGGCAGAGTCAAAACCATTTAAATCGCCGCTACCGGCGATGTTTTCAACTTCGAGGCTTAGGGTTAATGCGGGAGCCAATTCGCTTTGCTCCCTGCGACCGAGAGATGCTTCTTTTTTTATATTGAATTGGTGAAGTTGCGGATTTTGCGCCAAGGTTTTAGAAATTGCTTGGCGCAGTGATACCCCTGTACCGCTGCTTTGAGCCGCAGCGTTATTGGAGGCAATAAAAAATAAAGCTAGGCATACGGCTGCGTAAAAACGCAGGCGCTCGCCTGAGAGTTGTATAAATAACATAGTTTTGTCCTGCTAAAAAATCGTTATGCCGAAAGGTTTCGACTGTTTTTATATGCAAGGACTAGATAATGGGAGGGCGGTAAAGCGAACCGGAAGGTTGGTACACATATTGATCCGTGTACATAAATATCAGGGAAGAGTATTTAACTAAGCCGACATAGGCAGCCGACATAGGCAATGCAGAACCGCCTGAGCTATGGCAATGGCAACAATGGTGGCAATCGAGCGAATCGGCTGGCGGATTATCACTTAGCTCGAGAACTGCGCCTTGCTCATGTGAATGCTCGGCTAGAACATCATGTTGATCGGTAGACTGATGAAACTGGTGCGCATCCGCAACCACTGCAAGTGATTGCAGTAGGATGATGATTGCTAAGAAAGAACGTAAGTAAACGTTTCGCACCGATTGTTAACTCATTAATTAGTCGATAGTTGATTTAATCTTCGAACATCAGTTTAAAGACATTTGACATAAAGATCAATCCTTTCTTTTTTCGGTTCAATGCCGGAATTAAAACGTATAGCCGTCGCGCCTTTGAATTGCCCATCGATAATCAGATAGAACACTGCGTTACTCTATGAAATATAGGTCTAAAGATTATTACTCAATTAAAAGTGTGTTGATTATGGGATCACAGCGTAGGTACTATTTTTCCCAGCCACATCGTAGAGCGTGGTGTTTACCATACTAAGAGTATTTAGGTTCGATGCTTTGAAAACCTTAATTTTTACTGGAGTCTTTAAGTATGGCTATAAAGGCAATATGTACTGGTTACTAGTCGAAAATAGGGTGTTTTTGCACATCACTTTAAATAAACTGATATTACTCAGCTCAACAAAGATAATGGTCGATTATCTGCAGAGCTAAGTGCAATTCAACATAGAACCGCCATAGAAGAGAAATTGACCCGAGAACAGCAGGAAACGATCAACTTGATGACCGCCAAAAATCAAGCTTTGGAGAAAAAACTTACCGAAACCGAATCGAAAGTACTGCGGCTAATGGAGTTTGAAAACGAGTGTGAAAAGCTACGCCTATGGAAAGATAAAGGTATTGCGCGAATGACCAAATTGGAATGCGAGCTAGCAGCCAAGGTAGAGCAAATCATGATGCTAATTAGCGAAAAAGAGCTGAAAAATAAAGAAATAACCAACAAAACAAACGGCAATGATAAGGCTGAACGATGACAACAGAGAAAATACAATTATTTAATTAAATCAAACAGTTAAGTAGGGGTATGGCCAAAAAATCACGTTAGGCGGCCGACCCTCATTATCGCCACACTCAATACCGATGCAGAAATACGCACCATTACCAACGGTAAAGTGGACCTTGAACATGTTTTAGGCACCCAAAAATTCAGTTTCGAAAAAGCCCAACAAGCACCGGGCTGGCTAAAAGAAATGCGCGGTGAACATATACCCGAAACCGAAGAATACGGAATTGCTAGCTTTGTCTACAACGCACGCAAACCTTTTTACCCACAAAAATTTCATGACTTTTTACACGGCGAAAATTTATCGGGCAAACTCATACGCTCAAAAGGCTATTTTTGGCTCGCCTCGCGCCCAGAATACGCAGGCCAATGGAACCAAGCAGGCGGCATAGCCCGCTATGGTTTTGCTGGCCTATTTTGGAAAGCCGTACCCAAAGAAGGCTGGCCAGAAGATGAAGAATACCTAGCCTCCATCAAAAAAAGCTGGCAAGAACCCTTTGGCGACATGCGCCAAGAGCTGGTTTTTATCGGCCAAAACTTAGATAAACAAGCCGTATTTGACCAACTTGATGCCTGCTTACTTAGCGATGAAGACATGCTAAAAGGCAAAGCCTATTGGCAAACCCTAGCCGACCCCTTCCCAGCATGGGATCAAACCGAAGAACAGTAATCACATAGGTCGCCGCGTGGCGGCTTGTAGGTCGGCCGTTGGCCTCGTGGGGCGCTTCGCTTGTAGGCGCGCTTTGCGCTTTTAGGAAAAGCAAAATCAAGAGCGAAAGTAAAAAGGCTTCACCTCTTTTGACTTTCCTTAAAGGCCAAAGGCCGCCCAAAAGCGAAGCGACCTAAAGCGCAGCGTCCTATCTTTAAACCCCTATCTTTAAAATAATACGTGTTCAGTGAGGTAGGCAGGGTGCGCATAATGAGGCAATATGAAACGCGATTTTTTTATCCATTTAGAAGACAAAAACAACCAACAACTGCCCTTAGATGATGTTATTGATCAACTGGCTTTCGATAGCCAAGGGTTGATCCCCGTGATTGTTCAAGATGCCACATCCAAACAAGTATTAATGTTTGCATGGATGAACAAAGCCACACTTATACAAACTATCCAAACCAAACGCATGACATACTGGTCACGTAGCCGCCAACAAATTTGGATCAAAGGCGAAACAAGCGGCCATACTCAACACGTAAAATCCATATCATTCGATTGCGACGGCGATGCAATTTTATGCCTCGTCGATCAGGTAGGCGCAGCCTGCCATACAGGCCGCACCGATTGTTTTTATTTACATGTGAACAAGGCCGGTGACAGTGTGAAGGTGGCTGAAACATAGGCCGCACTTATAGCGCAAATTCGAGGACATCCATAATTTTTGCTAAAAGCGCAGCGCCTACGAGCCGTTTTCGGCGCCCTGTCTTTTAACGCCTACGAGCTGCAAAGCAGCGGCCTTTCTCCTAAGCCCTATCTTTTAAACCTATTTCTTAAAATCAATGTTTGCTATAGTGGCCGCGAATTTTACAGCAGGGAGCTGTTCGGCTTTTTGCTTCTTTTTGATTATATGGAGATACACTCAATGCGTTTTTCTGGTTTGCACCTTGCCCTTTTTCCTGCGCGTTTTACCCGCTTGCACACCCATTTTCCCTCTCGATTGCTTAGCGCTTGCGCCTTAGCGGCGGCATTAACAGCCTGTGGCGGCGGTGGCAGCGGCCCCGACAGAACCCCCAATAGCTTTAGCTTTACCGCCCAAAATAATGTAGAGCTTGGCACGCAGGTGGCATCGCCCGCCGTAACTATTACCAGCATTAGCAACAATACCCCCATTAGCATTGCGGGTGGCGAGTACAGCCTTAACGGCGGCGCGTTTACCAGCACTGCAGGTACCATTGATAACAACCAAACGTTAAGCGTTCG
>CAKZUG010000121.1 GCA_937920545.1 uncultured Saccharophagus sp. | reverse complement strand
CCGCGCTAATGATGGGTCATCATTAGCGCGGCCGGTGGCGATTACTGTTAGCCTCGCACGCGGCTTTGGTCTACTCAGCAGTTTAGGATGATGTGTTCTGGTTAATACGTTGCTCGGTGGCTTGGGCGATGTGCCATTCTTCGTCGGTTGGTATAACGGCCACGGCAGTGGTATTGGTTTGGCTGATTAATCCATTACTCCCTTGCCCATGTTGGTTATTGTGATCTTCATCTAGATAGATGTTCAAAATGGCCAGTTGGCGGCAAACCTGTGCACGGATATTGGCGGCGTTTTCACCAATACCGCCTGTAAATATAAGCGCATCTAATTTACCAAGCGGTACACATAATGCCGCAATATGTTTAGCTAGTTTGTAGCAAAATACATCAATAGCCAGTTGGGCTTGCTCATCGCCTTTTTGAGCTGCTGTTGTGAGGTTACGCATATCGTTACTGGTTTGCGACAAACCTAATAATCCACTTGATGTGTTGAGTATGTTTGTGACTTCATCAATAGTCTTGTTGAGTTTTTTGCACATAAACTGAAGTATGCTTGGATCGATATCGCCACTGCGAGTCCCCATACATAAGCCTTCGAGGGGCGTGAAGCCCATAGTCGTGTCAATACTTTCGCCATCTTTTATGGCGGCTGCACTACACCCATTACCCAAGTGGGCACAAATAATGGCATGATCATTAGGGGCAAGCTGTAACTGTTGTACCGCCTGAGTGGCGACATAATCATGGCTTGTACCATGAAACCCGTAGCGCCTGATGCTGTAATCGGTATACAGGTTATACGGTAGTGCGTACAAATAAGCATGCTTAGGCAGTGTTTGGTGAAACGCCGTATCAAATACCGCAACTTGCGGTGTGTTAGGGAAGAGATCACTGAGGGTATCGATTCCCACCAAATTGGCGGGGTTATGAAGCGGCGCTAATGGCGCGCACTGCTCAATACCTTTATACGTTTTTTTGTTAATGATGGCGCTCTCGTTAAAGAGTTCTCCACCGTGCACAACCCTGTGCCCAATGCCCATTAAGCCATCGTCTAATAATGCGGCGTTTTTTAGCCCTGCAAGAATAGTCTTAATGGCGCTGAGGTGGCTGGTTTTAGTTAGGGGTGACTCAAATGAATGAGCGCGGCTAATGTTCCATTTTAAATAGGCCTCTTTGGTACCGAGTCTATCGGCAAGCCCTGATGCTAAAGGCGTGCGTTGGCGGGTATCAAAAAGTGAAAATTTAACAGATGAGCTGCCAGAGTTAATTACAAGCACAAGGTTTTTGTTGGTCATAGTGTCACTTGATTACAGATAAAAGAAAAAGATAGGAGATGCGTTAAATATAGCTTAACCCGCGCGCGATAAACACATAAACTAAGCATGCTCATACTAAACGTATTGACTAAGTTACTATTTATGCGAATAGTATGGAGTGGAATTATTTTTAATCAATGTATTTACTGTGTTTTTATTCGAGTCATTATGCCTTTAGAATCTGTTCGTCAATCAAATCCCTTTAAAAAAATAGAAAAGCGTTTGCGCCACCAAGTTGGAGCTGCGGTGATGGATTACACCATGATCGAGGAAGGCGATGTTGTCATGGCCTGTATCAGCGGTGGGAAAGATTCATTTGCCATGCTTGATAGCTTATTACATCTCAGCCGTGTTGCGCCGATTGATTTTAGAGTTGTGGCGGTTAATTTAGACCAGAAGCAGCCAGGGTTCCCTGCGCATATTTTGCCCGAGTATTTAGAGCAAAAAAACATCGATTACTATGTTATAGATAAAGATACTTATAGCGTGGTTAAGCAGAAAATTCCTGAGGGTAAGACGACTTGTGGGTTGTGTTCGCGTTTACGCCGTGGGACGCTTTATGCTTTTGCAGAAGAAATAGGCGCGACTAAAATCGCCCTTGGTCATCATATGGATGATATTGTTGAAACGCTGTTCCTCAACTTGTTTCATGGTGGAAAGTTAAAAGCGATGCCGCCTAAGCTTTTATCCGATGATAAGCGTAATATTGTTATCCGGCCAATGGCTTATTGCCGTGAGGCCGATATACAGGCCTATGCAGATAATAAACAGTACCCCATTATTCCGTGTAATCTATGCGGATCGCAAGAAAACCTCCAGCGCCAATCGGTCAAAGCGATGCTTAACCAGTGGGATAAAGACCAGCCTGGTCGCGTACAAAATATTTTTAAAGGCATCCAAAATACGAGTCCAAGCCAGCTTGCTGATACTGCGTTATTTAATTTTAATGATTTGACGATAGATAGATCGTCAAATAAACCTGAATATGCTTTCGAGGATGCCGTTATTAGCGCTCAGTTTGAGCAGACTCACTTACATGTTGATACTGTTAAATTTGTCGATGTTTCATAAAGTAGCTGTTTTTGAGTAAATTAGCCCCTATATTGGGGTGCCTATATATTTCAAATATTACTTATTTTTAGAGGGTGAAAATTTATACATTTTTGTTATTGCTAGGTATAATCACTTTCGTAATAATAAGCGTCCCATTTACTTTAAAATACAAGGCGCTTAAGTCGACACAACACGAAGGGATATAACGTGCGCGATTCAAGTAAGGGAATATCAGTTCGGCTTGCCAGGTTAGGCTTGATTACAGCGCTTGCTGTTGGCATTACCATGACGGCTATTTTATTGTATATCGAATATAAGCGTGAGCTAACTTATATTGATCTGCAGATAGATAAAATTATGTTAATGACTAAGCCGCCTTTAATTAGCGCGACTTACACGAATAATATTGGATTAGTGAACGAAATTTCATCTGGTTTACTGTATAACGACATTATTCGCAAGGTCGAAGTAAGAAACCCCGAAAATATCCCCCTTTCTGTTTTATCTAAACCTGACGTCACTACACATACATCATGGATAAGCCGTATTATTTATCCGGATGTTAAGATTAAAGATTTTGCCTTATCGACCACCGCAAATTTTGATTTTGGACGTGTCGCTATTTATATTGACATGGACCAAGCGTTACAGCCGTTTTACTCAGAAGCAAAACTTCTTATTATATTTGGTATGATCAGAAGTTCTATTTTGGTTTTAATTTTATTTATTGCCTATTACTTTTTGCTGACTAAGCCATTTGTACTTCTGAACCGTCAAATTCAAGCGATTAACCCTAAAAGCCCTGGTGATAGTCGAATTTTTATTTCATCAGCGTCACGTACCAGTGAGATTTCACATTTAGTTGACAGTGTTAACAATTTACTCGATACGGTTGATTTAGCCTTGGCCAAGCGAAGTGCTGTAGAGGGCGTATTACGCAAAAGTGAAGAACATATTCGTCAGATTATTGATAGTTTACCCGTATGGGTGGGTGCGAGAAATAAGGATGGCTTCTATATTTTTGCCAATAAAGCGCTAGCGGATTTTTTCAATACGACGCCGGAAGCGATGCGAGGCGCGCATGTTAGTGAGTTTTCACAATTTTATACCCACTCCGATACGACAGCAGCAGCCCGTGATAAAACAGTGATAGAGAGCGTAACCTGTTCACAGGTATGCCAAGAGCAATGGACAGACATACAAGGTCGTGAGCGTAATATGCATACTTATATTATGCCGCTTGAATTTTATGACGATACTGTCGCGCTCATCGTTTCATCTGATATTACCGAGTTAAAACGTACGCAAGCTCAAATTGAGCATATGGCTTATCACGATGCATTAACCGGTTTACCCAACCGCAGCTTTTTGATTGAACGTTTAGATAAAGAGTTAATTTCGGCAGCCAAGCACGATTATTATGGCGCTGTACTCTTTATCGATCTGGATCAATTTAAACATATCAACGATTCGCTAGGCCACTTGGCTGGCGATGAAGTGCTTAAACATGTGGCTAAAAAACTCCAAGCTGTCACAAAATCACGAGATATTACCGTACGCCTTGGGGGTGATGAGTTTATAGTTGTGTTAACTGACTTAGGGTGTGAGTTAACCCATGCCGTTTCTAAGGCCGAAGAGGTGGGCACACGTTTACGTAATTTTATTGCACAGCCTCACTTTTTTAATGACTTACAACTACATGTCACATGTAGCGTAGGTATTGTGATGTACCCCGAAGATAACGCCGATGCTTATGAGCTTATGCAGTATGCCGATGCGGCGATGTATCAGGTTAAAGAGCAGGGGCGTAATGCGATTCAGTTCTTCAATAAATATTTAGCCGATAAAGCGCGTGATTTACTCAAGCTTGAAGGCGATTTACATAGTGCATTTAGTTCGGAAACCTTCAAGTTATCGTATCAGCCACGCGTTAATTCAATCACTAATCAAATCATTGGTGCTGAGGCATTATTGCGTTGGGAACACCCTGAGCGCGGTATGATCCCACCTTCTGAGTTTATCCCTATACTTGAGACTTCTGGGCTCATTGTCGAGGTGGGGAAATGGATTGTTGAGGCCGTTGTGCTGCAGGTGGGCGAGTGGGTCAAAAAAGGCATTTGGCAATCGGATATGCGGGTGAGTATTAATATTAGCCCGCGGCAATTTCGCTCAACATCGTTTGTAAATGAGGTGTTGGCGCTGCTTGATAAAGAAGAATTTGATGGTCGATTATTGGAGATGGAGATCACCGAAACGATTTTTATCCATAGTTTAGAAGATACTATCGATACAATGAAAACCCTTGCCCAAAAGGGAATTAACTTCGCCTTAGATGATTTTGGTACAGGGTATTCGTCGATTAGTTATTTAAAACAACTTCCTGTGCAAACGCTCAAAATCGACCAAAGTTTTATACGTGATATCACGTTTGATCGAAATGATCGCGTGCTTGTTGAAACCATCAGTGCGATGGGGCATATGCTCGATTTGGATGTGGTCGCTGAAGGGGTTGAAACGCCCGAGCAGCTCGCGTTAATTAGGCAGTATCAATGTCATTATTATCAAGGTTATTTATGCAGTAAGCCACTGAACCCCTTTGATTTTGTGGCTTTGTTAGAGTCTCAACCACAAACTATGCTTAAAATGTTTGAATCTAGCTAGGCCGAGCGCTTTGACATATATTGCGAATGGTCGCCTTGCCGTTACGGCTGCTTACTCGCGGGAATAATTTTACAGGTATAATTTTGTAATCACCGCGGTTACCGCTGTTTCTACCTTCATTACGCGATTACCGAGCTGTACTGTTTTGATGTTTTTTTGGTTGAGCGTTGATATTTCTTCTGGAGTAAACCCGCCTTCAGGCCCAATAAACATAAGGCTTTTAGTGGCCGGCGCGTCACTAAACGATGGGCAGCGCGCCGTTTGAGTAAGGTGCGCGACAAAGCTATGGTCGTGATGTTCGGTGAGTACCGGGAGTGATTCATTTACAAAAGTACGCCAACAAGTATGTTTGAATACCTGCGGGCAACGTGTGCTAACGCCTTGCTCTAACCCCAAATGCAGTTGCTCAAATATGGCATCGTCTTCTACTGTGGGTGACTGCCAGTAATTTTTTTCGACCTTTTTAGTTTGCACAAAGTGAACTTGGTCAACACCCATTGTGGCCACGGTTTGTAATATACGCTTTATCATTTGTGGTCGCGGTAACGCAATCACTAAGCTCAAGGGTAAATTAGCTGGAGGCAGCGTTGTTAGCTCTGTGGATAGATGCACCGTATTAGGCTCGATCTTAGTCACTGTGCCTGTACCAATGTTACCGTTAAGTAAACCAATACGTACTTGGCTACCTAGAGACACATTTAGTACACGTAGAAGATGCGTACACTGCCGACCTGTGATCTTAATTTCATGGGTATCGACAATGTTTTGGGGTAAAAAAAGCAGGATATTCATAAAGCATGCGCGCAGAAGGTAAAATGGCGTCCCCGAGACGATTCGAACGTCCGACCCTTCGCTTAGGAGGCGAATGCTCTATCCAACTGAGCTACGGGGACATGCTGTGCATTCTAACAGTAAAAAATTTTATAGCAATTTTTGTCGTTGCTTAACATAAAAATGTACCCCAATAAGGGTTTTTGTAAGGGCCTAGTGAGCTGCTGGGGTAGGCGGTATAGCCATAAAGTATTGAGTTTGGGTTTTTATTGTAAGGGAACCATCACGCGTTATACTTGTCTTTTGTGGCACTAAGAACAGCTTTACGTTTTTTTGAGCGATTTTTATTTTTATTTCATTTACTTTTATATGCAATGAGTTGATATGTTAGATACTAAACCCCTTTTACTTGATACTGACTTCCCCCGCATTAACCGCCAACATGTATCGACTTTACAGGTTAATTTGGGTTATTTGTGTAATTTGAGTTGTACTCATTGCCATGTTAACGCTGGACCAAAACGAACAGAGTTGGCTTCACTTGAGTTAATTGACACATTACTCGAATATATTGATCATGCAAACATCACTACATTAGACCTAACTGGTGGCGCGCCTGAAATGAACCCGCATTTTAAGTATTTTGTGGTCGAAGCAAGAAAACGCAATGTTACCGTTATAGACCGCTGTAATCTCACTATACTCAATGAGCCAGGTTATGAAGATTTAGCACAATTTTTAGCCGATAACAGTGTCGTGGTGACTGCGTCATTACCTTGTTATACCGAACAAAATGTCAAAGAGCAGCGTGGCAAGGGTGTGTTTGAATCGTCCATAGAGGCATTAATAAAATTGAACGCCCTTGGTTACGGTAAAGATACCGAACTAGAGTTAAATCTTGTTTACAACCCAAATGGCGCATTTTTACCGCCCCCGCAAGAGAGCCTTCAAGCCGACTATAAAAAAGAGTTAGGCCAAACTCACGGCATTACCTTTGACGGTTTACATACTATTACCAACATGCCTATTAGCCGTTTTGGCAGTATGTTGTTATCTAAAAAAACCTTTAATGATTATATGCAGTTACTTAAATCGAGCTTTTCCCAATCGAACTTAGATTCTGTTATGTGTCGTTCTATCATTAGTGTTGATTGGCAAGGCTACACATTTGATTGCGATTTTAACCAAATGTTAGACATGCCGCTTGAGCTGCATGCTTCTCACAGTGGGTCCAACACCATTGCCAGTGACAAAAAGCGTGTTCACATTAAAGAATTACTTAACAAAGATATCAGCGGCAACAATATTGTGATTGGTGAGCATTGTTATGGTTGTACGGCGGGGCAGGGCAGTAGTTGTAGCGGTGCGTTGGCCTAGGGAGCCTCTGATTAACCTCGTAGCGTCTCTGCGTGTCCTAGAGCGGTTAATGGCTAGGCGTCTTTTGCCGCTAATGGCCGTAGCCCTTAGCAAAAAAGACAATAACGCAAGTGACTGCTCTAGGCCGCGCCTTTCAGGGCTTTCAGAAAATCCTCAAGCATTAAGAGCCTGTCTGCGTTGACTTCGCTCGGTGGGCAACCAGCCCGCCTTTCTCAGCCGCCTAAACAGGAAAACTTTCTGAAAGCCAGATTTGAAAGCCAGATCTGCCGCGAGGTTAATCAGAAGTTCCCTAGTTTAAGTCTATGGGTTAGATATGGTCGTTTTTCTATAATGCGATGTTTGCTCACTATATACTTTTTTTATTATTTATACGGTACGCCTCTTAATGCCAGCAACGACGGCTGTCAATGTATAAGTGACTTAACGTGTGATTTCTTCTATTAAACTTCATATTACCTTTCTTTTATTTTGTGCAGTTATCTGAGGCCAATAGTATGGTTAACACGCTCAGTGTTGTTATCCCTTTTTATAATGAAAAGCCCGCCTTGATTAGGTGTTTACAATCGATTGCGCGTATCGATGTGGCTTTGATTGATCATCAGCTAAAAACGTTAGCTGCGCCTATTAATTGGATTTTTGTGGATGGCGGTAGTACGGATGGTGGCCCTGAGTTAGTCTCCAAGCTGGGTTATTCATGTTTGACTGCACCTAAAGGCCGTGCCTATCAAATGAATGCTGGCGCTAATGCGGCTAACAGTGATTGGCTGATTTTTTTACACGTAGATACTTTGCTAGACGATACGTTTTTTACAGCTTTTAATCGCATTACGCCGGCCACCCAGTGGGGGTACTTCCGGCTAAAACTGGCGTGTGAACAACCAATTTATCGTTTGATTGAGCGATCAATTGCGTGGCGCGCTAAGGTATGGCGTTTTATTACAGGCGACCAGACATTATTAATACGTAAAGCGCATTTTTTATTGCAGGGTGGTTTTGCCGATATGGCGCTCATGGAAGATGTTGAGCTAACACGTAAGCTATATAAACATAGCCCGCCCGTTATATTGGATGCCTCTGTGGCGACATCTGCCCGCAAATGGCAATGTAAAGGGGCCATAAAAACGGTTTTGTTTATGTGGTGGATACAGCTAATGTACCGTATGAGAGTACACCCTGATACCTTGCATCGCTGGTATTATCGTGATGCTTTATCGGCTAAACCGCATAAAGATCATGCCGTTATCAGCAAAACTACCCCAGCCATACACCAGACTAAATCGGCACAAACGATCGTGGTACAACTTGCAAAAGCACCGCTCGATAATTATGTGAAAACACGCTTATCGCCGGTTTTAAGCCCAGAGCAACGTTTAAATTTGCATAAAGCCATGATTACGCAGGTGATAATAGACACCCAGCAGGCCCCCGTGGCGGTCATTGAGAGCACGTTACCGTCGATACGTTCACATCAATTATGGGTGTCCCATAAGCACGCTTTCTTTGAGCAATTGGCACAAAAGTATACGACACGTTTACACATGCAAAGAGGGAATAGTTTAGGGGAACGGTTGACGTATTGTGTCCAAAAAAGCTTACCGATTGCCAGTAACGTCATCCTAATAGGGAGCGATTGCGTGTCCTTAACCCCGACACGACTAGACAATGTGTGTGCAGCCTTAAATCAGCACGATGCGGTTGTGGTGCCGGCAACTGATGGGGGTTTTGTGTTGTTGGGCTTATCGCGTTGGCATAGCGAATTATTTGATGATATTGAATGGGGGACGGCATCTGTGCTTGAACAGTTATTAAGCAACTTACAGAAAGTTACATTCACATATACCTGTTTTGATGCACTGCATGACATTGATAGACCAGAAGATTTATCACGCCTCCCCGACGCTATGCGAGCCAGTATAGCCTGATGCTGCGCCAGAAGAGCCATATAGCGTAGGTGCTTGTGTTTGTCCGCGTACTATTTCAACTAAGCGTGAAAATACCTGTTGATTACGTGCGATCAGCCTACCGTTAATTTCATTTTGTTGCTTACAGGTGGTAAAAAGCGTTTTGAGCTCCATCCATGATTGAATTAACATAGGCTGCTTCAGTTGGGTGAGTAGAGTTTCCCACGTGTCGCTAGAAGGGTCTTGGGCAAAATTTTTGGCCCAAGAAAATCGTGTTTTAGCGCTTTTTTCAAGCATTGCTAGGTACGCCGATTTATGTTCTAGGATTTTATCCAATGCATCCAAATCTCTTTCTTTAAGCGCCTCTCTCTCTGTATCAAAGAGTGTAATTAAGGCTTTACATGCTTTAGTGTCAGTCTCAATTTGTGCCATGATAGTTTCGACGGTTAACTGCATATCCATAGTGTTATCTCGCGTTTTAATCAAATGCGTCAAAAAAATGTAGTGATGGTAATTACAGCATAATTTATGCCGATAAATTATTATTTTAGAAGCCAACATCCGCTTGGGTTGTTCAAGTAATAAGAGAGGGTATTCTTCAATGCATGATGCTGTTTAAAAAACACCAGTGTGATGAAGAAATATGTAGAGCAAGCCGTTGAGTATATAAAGCATATAACAGGGTTAAAAGTGGGCATCGATGCGCTAATTAAAAGCCCGAATGACAGATCTACCGCATAACAGAGGCGTCACATAACCACCTTTATTGTGTAATCTTGTCTGCAATAGTGCGGCTATCAATACTGTACTCGCCTGAGTCGATGGATGCTTTAAGTGCGCTCACCTTATCTGTATCGACATCTGGTGCCGACTGAATGCTGCTTTCAAGTTGAACCAGTGATTTTCCCGTGCTACTTAATGAGACATCGCTGCTTTCTTGTTTAGCGGACTTATTCTGTGTGTTTGCGCTATCGGGTTGAGCCGTTGTTTGAACGCGGGCTTTACCTGATTGCGTGTTAATATTGAGTGGGCTACTAGGGTCAATAACCATAATTTTTTCTCTTATTTATTCGGTTTAAATGCTTATATTTACTTAACGGCAATATGTTAAAAAACTTTACTGTTTTTACGTATTTATTTTTAAGCGACCTCTGATTAACCTCGTAGCGTCTCTGCGTGGCCTAGAACGGTTAATTGCTGGGCATCTTTTGCAGCTAATGGCCGTAGCCCTTAGCAAAAAGACAACAACGCAAGTGACTGCTCTAGGTCACGCCCTTTGGCGCGTTCAGAAAGCTCTCCTGTCTGCGTTGGCTTCTCTCGGTGGGCAGCCAGCCTTGTTCTACCACCTAAACAGGAAAACTATCTGAAGGCCAGAGATGCCGTGAGGTTGATCAGAGGTTCCTTAGCTTAGCGATTAATGTATGACTAATTGATGGCTGCTAAACCACTTTTTTTAACGGTGGCGTAAACCGTTTTTTTTGATTCACTATTTTTTACACGAATTTGCTCGCCTACAGCCCCTGATTCAAGTGCAATAGCATTCACCTCAACGCTTAAAAATGGTTGGTCAACACGTACGATGATCTTATCCCCTTTTTCAATTGCATCCGCAGCTTTTAACATTGACGGTTTAATTATTTCGCCTGTCCTAACAGTTTTTAAAGCTTGTTGTCCAAGCACCTCGCTCTTGCTTATAAAAAAACCTCCACGCAGTTTTGCGGTGTTGACTCTTTTTTTGGATAAATGACTTTCTTTAACGTGCTGGCCTTTTGGCAGGGGTCTATTTGCTGCTAGTGCATAACTGAATATCTCGACACGTACGGGTACAAAAATAGACCAGCGTTTTAGGCTATCACACGATACATTAATTGTGGCATTAGACACGCTGTGCGTATGGCTTTTAACATGCATATTTAATGGTTTATCGCACGTAGGTAATTTTAATCGGCTATCTAAACGCCCTGTATGAACAAATAAATTATCATTAAGAACTAGGTCGGGATATTGCGCTGCATAGTGGGCTTTAGCAAATGCATCTGTCTGCGTACGTAATGTTTTTGCATCGGTAAAGCCTGTACTGGCTGCGCGACCAAACGGGCTAACGATTAAAAGAACAATTAAAAAAAACCGTAACATGCTTATATTTGTCCTATGGTTATTATGGTGCCTCAAAAATATATAGCTATCGATACCGTTAATCTGTTTTTAATTTTTTATTAACCAATAAATTCGCCAAATTAACGTCACGCTATATACATATATATTGGTATAAGCAAACACCGTACCTATTAATTAAATTTAAGAGAGAGTCATTATGGCTGGTGTCATGGACAGCGTGAACCAACGAACGCAGCTAGTGGGGCAAAATAGGCTCGAGCTACTGTTATTCAAGTTGGGGGTTAAACAAACATACGGTATTAATGTATTTAAGGTAAAAGAGGTTTTACAGTGCCCCCCTTTAAATGAGATACCAAAGCGTAACCCCGTAGTACGAGGTGTGGCGCATATTCGCGGCGGTACGATCCCTATTATGGATTTACGTTTGGCGACGGGCGGCCCAGCGCTGCCAAACCCTGAAGAATGCTTTGTTATTATTACCGAGTACAACCGATCTACACAGGGTTTTTTGGTGAGCAGCGTTGAGCGTATTGTTAATATGAACTGGAGCGATATTCATCCGCCACCCAAGGGGGCAGGAAAAGACAGTTACTTAACAGCCGTCACAGAAGTGGGCGAGCGTCTTGTGGAAATTATTGATGTAGAGAAAATTTTAGCTGAAGTCTCACCGATGATGGATAGTGTTAGTGATGAGATTGTTGCGCAGTCGCAAGGGTTTGAATCGAGCGTGGCTAAGCATGTGTTGGTGGCCGATGATTCTGTTATCGCACGTAAGCAAATACAGCGTGTATTAAAATCATTGGGTATAGAATCTACCGCTTGTAAGGACGGGCGAGAAGCACTCAATTATCTTAATAATTTAGTGTCTGAGGGTAAAGATCCTTATAAAGAATTGTTAATGGTGATATCAGATATTGAAATGCCTGAAATGGACGGTTATACCTTTACAGCTGAAATGCGCGCCAGCCCTGATTTAAATAAAATGCATATTATTCTGCATACTTCATTAAGCGGTGTATTTAATGAGGCAATGGTGAAAAAAGTGGGGGCAGATAGCTTTTTAGCTAAATTTCACCCAGATGAATTGGCTAAAAACGTAACGCTTAGAATCAAGATGTTAGCTGAAGAAGGTGTGGCAGTAGAGGGTGGTGATACGCCCTAAATCTCTTAGTATCTATTATTTTAGTAGTATTGTTTTATATGTAGGGTGTGTTTTATTCCCAGCACATATTTATAGTAAGACGGCGTCAAGCTAAAGGCGCCTGTTTAATACGATACTGGTTACTACAAAAATACATACCTCATTTTTGGTCGATCATACACGTCATAGTATGCGGTTAAGTTTATTGATGTCTCGTTATACTTATTAATAAAAGGTGTTTTGGGATATATTATAAATTCACTGCATTCAATATTATTACTGGTAATATAAAATAATAGGGTTCAATGCATGTCCATTGATAAACTTCATTCGTCAAACAATGATTTCTTAAATGAATCAAGTTTCTCTGACTTTTCTGATTTTTTAAAAAAAGAATCAGGGATAGATTTAGGGAAAAACAAGCAATACCTTGTTGTTACTCGCTTAAAGAAAATATTGGCTGATGAGGGTATTCAGTCTATTAAAGAGCTTCTAGAAAAAAAACATGTTTTGCATAACCATCAATTAAAAGAGCGTATTATTGATGCTATGACTACAAATGAAACGCTTTGGTTTAGAGATGGTTACCCCTATGATTATTTAAAAGGTGTCCTGCTCCCCGAGATGTCTAAAATAAAATCGTCTTTTACCGTATGGTCTTGTGCATGCTCTTCAGGTCAAGAGCCTTACTCCGTCAGTATGGTATTTAATGAATTCAATCAGTTGTCAACAAAAAAATTGAACGTGAATATAACGGCGACTGATTTATCTAACGTTATATTAAATAACGCAAAAAAAGGTGAATATGATAAATTGTCTGTTGCCAGAGGGTTATCATCAGACAGGTTACGAAAGTTTTTTCAGGAAAGTGGTGATAAGTGGGCAATTAAAAATCATATTAAAGAGTGTGTATCGTTTAAAAAAGCCAATCTTAAAGATGATCATTTTTCATCATTAAAATATGATATTGTTTTTTGCAGAAACGTTTTAATTTATTTTTCTAAAGATCTAAAAAATAAAATCATTAAAAATATTCATAAAAATATGAATAAAGGTGGGTATTTGTTTTTAGGTGCATCAGAAAGCCTCGCTGATGCAGGTGATTTGTTTGACTTGATACACACCAGCCCAGGCGTGGTTTATCGTGCAAAATAAGAGATGTATTCCTCTATCATAATATTTCTTAGCTACTCTTAGCTAAGAGTAGCGTAGTCGAAAATAAGCACGTTACTACTGGGGCAGTTGAAAAAAACACCTCTGTGTATGGGGCATGCTGTCAATATGTCCCTATACGCTCTGCGTCGGCATCCTGCCTCCGACGGCCTCATAACCAGGGGTATTCTTTCTTTGTGTTTTGTTAATAAGGATAGATTGTCTCCATCTGCCCTAAGTATTTTACGGTAGATGAGTCGCTAATGTGTGTTTTATACGACCAAATACGTACGGCTGCTGGTCATCTTATGTTTAATTATAGGATTAACGATACGACTAATCATATTGTTGATTAAAACCCCTTTTATTCATATTGGTTAGCCCAAATTTTACCCCGTACTATCTGAGAATATCTCAACCCCTATATTTATCTTCAAAAGTTAAAATAACCTATCAAGTTACTGGCGCTACAGCCGTTAACATTAAGATCGCATAAATAAATGGTGGCTCAATTTTACACCGTAAACTTTTATGTAGCGCCAGTAAATCTGTTTTTATTGGCTGTGGCTATTTTAATTATTTTGGAGTTTTTATGTCTATTACATCAGCCCCCCAATTCGCGTTATCTCGAACTCGTAAAGCGCTTAACTCTGCTTTTAAAGAGCAAGATTGGGATGCGATTAAAAATACAGATAAAACCCTCACGGAAAGTTTAAATGCTGCTTTTGATGACGAGGATAGAGACATCAAATCATTAATTGATGAGCTAGAAAAAATTGTTTTGTTATACGGTGATATGGTGGCAAGTTTGCCAAATAACGTAGAAGACCTTATTGCTACACGTACCGATTAACTGTTCTTGCGCGGCTGTACGTTTCTTATATAAGCACACTTAATAATGATTATCTTTAAATGGTAGGTCGGCTCTAGGGAGTCTCTGATTAACCTCGTAGCGTCTCTGCATGATCTAGAG
>CAKZUG010000120.1 GCA_937920545.1 uncultured Saccharophagus sp. | reverse complement strand
CGTATTTTATAGCTTGATATTGTCAGTCCCGCGCAGGAGGGAATCCAGTGGGTTTGTTGGTTATTTATTGTGTGACTTTTGCTTTGTTGCTGCCTTCTATGGATTCCCGCGTGCGCGGGAATGACGGTGTTTTAGGGGGTTATGTTCACGGGGCGGTCTGCGGCTTTGTTGAAAAGTAAAGCCCTTTTATTTGCTCTTGTCTTTGACATTACTTTTCCTAAAAGCGCGCAGCGCGCCTACAAGCGCAGTGTCCTAAAAGCGAAGCGCCTGAAAGCCGAAAAGCGGCGTCTTATGTTTTGAGTTTTATGTTGTCATTCCCGCGTGCGCGGGAATGATGGGGTGTAATGGTCTAATTAAACTGGAGAGGTTTATAGCGTAAAATAAATCAAAAAACACAACCCTTTTGTTTGTTCTTGCCTTTGACGTTGCTTTTCCTAAAAGCGTGAAGCGCGCCTACAAGCCATGAAATGGTGGCCACTTTTTTTATTTTTTTACGGTTCCTATGGTTTCGCCCATGCTCACTACGGTGTCGGCTTCTAGGTCGTTATCCCATTCTATGGCGTTTTCACCAAAGAGGATAACGGCGGTTGAGCCGAGTTTGAAGCGTCCCATTTCGTCGCCTTTTTGTAGGGTGATTTCTTGGGTTTGGTTGTATAAAAAGGTGCTCACGTTTTTCGATGCTGGGGTGACTTGGCCTGCCCATACGGTTTCTATTGAGCCAACAATCATGGCGCCTACCATTACCACGGCAACGGGGCCAATATTGGTATCGTATACCGCGGCGATGCGTTCGTTGCGGGCAAATAAGCCGGGTATAGCTTGTGTGGTGGCACCGTTTACCGAGAATAAATCACCAGGGATGTAGTGCATTTTACGCAGGGTGCCAGTAATGGGCATGTGTACGCGGTGGTAGTCGCGGGGCGATAGGTAAATGGTTGCAAACTCGCCGTTTTCAAATTCTTGTGCGGCTTTTTCATCGCCACCCAGTAGCTCGGTGGTGGTAAACCAGTGGTGCTTGGCTTGAAATATTTTATCGTTGTTGATTTTGCCTAGTTGGCTAATCGCGCCATCGGCGGGGCTAACAATGGTGTTAGGGGCGGAGTCAATTTCACGCGCACTGCTATTTAGCTCGCGTACAAAAAAATCGTTAAAGCTTTTATAGCTGGTGGGGTCGGGGTTTTTGGCCTCGCTCATGTCTACGTCAAAGGCTTTTATAAATTGTTTGATTAACGCGTTTTTAAGCCATTGTATTTCGCAACTGGCAAACGCGCCCACAAAGCGTGTGAGTAAATGTTGTGGGGCGATTTTCTGAAACAAGATAAAAAAAGTGTTTTTCATAGTTTGACTCTTTGTGTGCGTTTAATCGTGTGTGTACTTTAAGTTTGCGGTTGAGGCTGTATTTTAATTTCTATTTTAAGTGCTATTTTAACTTCTGTTTTAAGTGCTGTGTGGCGAGCAATTTAGATGCAGCGGCTAGTTATTGCATGTCTATTTATTGTCTGCCCGTTTATTGCATATCAACATCATCTAGGCTGTGTAAAATTCTAAAATAATTGTCGAGTCGCTCGGGGTGTATGTGGTTGTTTTCGACGGCATCGAGTACAGCGCAGCGCGGTTCTTGTTGGTGCTTGCAGTCTCTAAATTTACATAGCCCTGCGTATTCGCGTATTTCTTTAAAGCCGTAGGTGACTTCTTCTGGGCTTAAGTGCCACATGCCAAACTCGCGTATGCCGGGGGAGTCGATGCAGATGCCACCAAAAGCAAAGTGAAAAAGCTCGCTGTGGGTGGTGGTGTGTTTACCTTTAATCACCGATTCCGATAACGCGCCCACAGCAATCACAGCGTGGGGCAGTAACGCTTTAATTAATGACGATTTACCCACACCCGATTGCCCGACAAAAATACTGGTTTTGTCTTTTAATATGGTTTCTAAGTCGGGGTGTGACTTGGCACTGGTGTAAACGCATTGATAGCCCAGTTGCGTGTAGCGTTTTTCGTATTCGGCAATTTTATGGCCAAAGTGCCCAAGTGTGCTTTCTTGAATAGGTGTGCTTTCTTCGGTTTGGCTGTTTTGATCTGGTGAGCTTTCTTCAATAGATGCACTGTCTTGTATGGATGCGCTGTTTTGCGTGAGCAGGTCGGATTTATTAAATAAAATAATGGGGGTGATGTTGGCGTTTTCGGCGGCGGCAATGTAGCGGTCTATTAGCCCGCTGTGTGGCTCGGGTAAGGCTGCTACGGTAATAAGTAGCTGGTCAACATTGGCGGCAACGGGTTTGAGTTTGCCGTATTTATCGGGGCGCGATAACGTGGTACTGCGCTCTTGGCATGCGGTAACCACAGCGGCTTGCTCGCCTTGCTGAAACAGTACTCGGTCGCCCGTTACCAGTGTGGCTAAGTTGGCGCGTATGTGGCAGCGTACGTTGGGTATGGGTTGATCGCTATTTTGTAGCGGTTCAATTTCGACTTGTTTACCGTGGTGGGCAATAACAAGCCCTTGTTGTTCTGGGCCTAAACCGTCGGGTAGTGTGTCGGTTTTGGTGGTTTTCGCATTGAGTTGTTGGTCTTGTCTATTTTTAATGCGCGAGCGCTGTTGCTTTGTTAACTGCCGTTTAGCCAAAATGGTTGCTCACTTTATTTATAAATGGGTGTGGGGTGTTACACTTGATGTAAATGCATATACCTTCTCTTTTATTATTGTAATGGAAAACACAATGACAATCAGCGAAAACAACCTTATTTGGATCGATTTAGAAATGACAGGGCTTATCCCCGAGCAAGATGTCATTATTGAAATTGCTACGGTCATCACCGACGCTAACTTAACTATTTTGGCAAAAGGCCCCGTGTTGGCGATTCATCAGCCTGATGCAGTACTGAACGGTATGGACGAATGGAACACCACACACCACGGTAATTCGGGTTTAGTCGATAGAATTAAGGCGTCAACCGTCACCACGGCGCAGGCCGAGCAGGCCACTCTTGAATTTGTTAAGCAATGGGTGCCTGCGGGTAAATCGCCTATTTGTGGGAATTCTATTGGGCAAGATCGCCGATTTTTAGCGCGTTATATGCCTGCATTTGAGGCGTTTTTTCATTATCGAAATTTAGATGTGAGCACGCTTAAAGAGTTAGCCGCCCGCTGGCGACCCGAGCTAGCCGCGGGTTTTACCAAAAAAGGTGCGCATTTGGCCTTAGATGATATTTTAGAATCGATTGACGAGCTGAAATACTACCGCGAGACGTTTATTCGCTGCGATTAAACATAACCCGGTGCGCCCCTAAAGCGTGAAGAGTGCATGACTCATGTGTTAAAAATGAACTGAGCTGAACCCAGTTGAGTTCAATTCAATTTAACCCAGCGCCACTCAGCATAATTTAAACCAGTTCAATTCAATTTAACCCAGCTCAGCTGGGTTTTTTATTTTTGGGTGGATGCTTTTGTATTTAGGTAAGTCATGGCTTAAATTAAAGAACTTGAATTAAAGAGCTTAAGTACTTAAAGCTTGCAAGCTACAAGCTTTAAGTCACGCGCTTAATTTTACGCTTACGTGTGAGTTTAGGGTTGTCTTGGCGTTGGGTGAGTTTATGCAGTGCCCAATCAATATGCTCTTTGACCATCTCGCTTGAGATATCGCGCTTTTCACTTAATTGGCTCATGGCTTCGGGTGTAGCTGAGCCGTTCCCCAAACCTACTGCTAAATTACGTTGCCAGTTTTCAAAACCAATACGCCGAATAGGCGAGCCTTGCGTGTTCTCTAAAAAGGTGGCTTCGCTCCAGTTAAACAGCTCGCTAAGGGTTGTTTTATCTAGATTGTGGCGGGGGCTAAAATCGGGTTCTTGGGTATGTTTGGCGTATTTATTCCATGGGCAAATGGCTTGGCAGTCGTCGCAGCCAAACACGCGGTTACCTATGGGTTCTCTAAATTCTTCGGGTATGGCATGTTTGTTTTCGATGGTTAAATACGAGATACAGCGCCTAGCATCTAATACATAAGGTTTGGGGAAGGCGTCGGTTGGGCAGACTTTTAAGCAGGCGGTGCAGTCGCCGCAGCTATTGCTGTGTGTGCTTTTACCATGTGTGTTTTGCAAGGCTTGAAACGGTATGTTTGTGAAAAGCTCGCCCAAAAAAAACCAGCTGCCTGCCTGTTTATTTAAAATTAAGGTATGTTTGCCTGTCCAGCCGATGCCTGCTTGTTCGGCTATTGGGCGCTCTAATACGGGCGCGCTATCAACAAAAGGCCGCGTGCTGGCGGTAAAGCCCGGTGCGTGCTCTTCGCACCATTGGTGAATATTTTTACCCAATTGTGCTAAGCGTTTACGAATTAATTTATGGTAATCGCGTCCAAGTGCATAGCGCGACACATAGGCGTTATCGGGCGTTTTAAGGGTGTGAATTATATTGGCGTTTTGGGGCAGGTAATCCATTTTAAACGCAATAATACTGCATGTGCCTTCATGCAATTGGCTAGGGTCAAGCCGCATGGCTTTGCCGTCTTCTATCCATTGCATGTCGCCTTGGTAGCCGTTTGCGAGCCATGTTTCAAGCGGCGCTTGCTGCGCGCTCATATCGCCAAAGCTGTAGCCGTGATCGCTAAAACCCAATGCGTTGGCCCACGTGGCAATGTGCTGTTCGAGTTGAGGCAGTTTTTGTAGTGGGAAGGTCATAGTGATGGCTTTTAAATAAAATGAGAGAAGATAAAAAAATGAAAGCCTTAGGCTGTCGTGTAATGAGGCGGGCTCACGTATAATCGCGCAACATTATAATGGATACCCCCATAAAATGACTAATTCATTACCGCAACCATCATCAAAACAGCAGGTGAATAATCAGATGAATAAGCAATCTGGTTGTTTGCAAGCGAGTACATTGCCACACGCATTGTATTTTGCCGATCAAATTAAGCGCATAGAGCAGCGTGCCCATCAAGATTACGGTATTGCCCCAAGCCGTTTAATGAAATATGCAGGCCGCGCAGCGCACGAGTATTTATATACGCAGTGGCCAAGTACACAGCATAGTATGGTGTTTTGTGGTGCGGGTAATAATGCTGGCGACGGTTTTGTGTTAGCTGCATTGGCCGCACAAAAAAAGCAGCCCGTGAGCGTGGTGTTGCTAAGCGACCCTCAACATTTACAAGGTGCGGCTAAGCAGGCATACAATTTTGCCGTACAAGAAAACGTCCCGTTTATGACGCTAGATGAGGCAGAAAAACAGCTCGCAATACGGCCTCATACGCACACAGTGATAGTTGATGCCATTTTAGGTACGGGGGTGAATCGACCTGTCACAGATGCTTACTTACAGGCCATTAATCTGATTAATCAAAGTGGTTATACAGTATTAGGGGTTGATATACCTTCAGGCATACAAGCTGATACAGGCTATAAAATGGGGCGCGCAGTCATATGCAGCGCGACCATTACATTCGTAGGTTTAAAATTGGGTTTATTCACCGCAAACGCACCAGCCTATACTGGCAAGGTGGTATTTGATAGGCTTGATTTACCTGCCGAGCTGTTTAGCTTTTCTGCCGAGTATGTTGACGAATGTGTTAATAAGCCTACTCGTCAAATTGCCACCCAACCCCTAATAAATTCAACAGAAGCACCACCACTAACAGAAACACCACAAGCACAACGTGTCGATGAGCAGCAACTTAACTCGCATGCTTTTTTCACCACGTCTCGCCAAGGCGATGCGCATAAAGGGGCCTTTGGCCATGTGTTGGTCATTGGTGGCGATAACGCCATGGGCGGCGCGGCAATATTAGCGAGCGAATCGGCGTTAGATGCAGGAGCAGGGCGTGTGAGTTGTGCCACGCAACCGCAGCATATTGCGCCGTTACTCGCACGCGCACCCGAGATCATGGCCGCAGGCGTGAGAAACGGGCAAGATTTACCGTTTTTATGGCAGCCTCATTCCGTGCTGTGTATTGGGCCGGGTTTGGGTCAATCGCCGTGGTCTGAGCAGCTATTACAAGCCGCCACCTTAACGCAAAATACCCTTGTTATGGATGCCGACGCGCTCAATCTGTTGGCTGTAGGCCGCGTGATTAGGCAGCCAAAACGCGATAACTGGGTATTAACGCCGCACCCCGGCGAGGCTGCACGTTTGTTAAAGTGCAGTATCGAGCATATTCAGCAAAATCGCTTACATGCCGCCAAACAGTTACAGGCAAAATACGGTGGCGTGGTGGTATTAAAAGGCGCAGGCACGGTTATTACCAATGGCGCACAACATTATATTGCCAATGTGGGTACGCCCGCTATGGCGGTTGCAGGTATGGGCGATGTGCTCGCGGGTGTGATTGCCGCATTGCTTGCGCAGGGTGTATCGTTAACCGATGCCGCTTTATTAGGCGTGTGCGCGCACGGTTACGCTGGTACTTTGGCTGCAATGGCTCAGGGTGAACGCGGTTTACGCGCCAGTACATTACTCACTTACTTACATAAGGCAATGGCATATGACCACGCTTAATACGCCTACCCGTTATGGCGTTCACTCTGTGTTTTTAGATGATCACGACGCGACTATCGCGCTAGGTGCTTCTTTGGGCGCGGGTTTAGATGCTAGTTTAAGTGGCGCGCTTAGGAGCGGTGCTACAGTCTATTTAGACGGTTGTTTGGGCGCAGGTAAAACCACTTTATGCAAAGGTATCTTGGGCGCATTTGGGCATTCAGGCGCGGTTAAAAGCCCGACCTATACTTTGGTTGAGCCTTATGAGTTAAATAGTGCTACGGTTTACCATTTTGATCTATATCGCTTAGGTGACCCGGAAGAGCTTGAATACATGGGCATAAGAGATTATTTTAGCGACAACGCTATTTGTATTGTTGAATGGTTCGAGCGCGGTGAGGGCATACTCCCAAAGCCCGATATATTAATAACGCTCACCCCTCAAAATGAAGGGCGTGATGCCACGTTAACGGCTATGTCACCTGTTGGTGAAAAAATAGTACACAACGTGAAAAATTAGGTAGAGCTTTATGCGTATTAAATGGATTATTTTGATATTACAGGTATGTTTTTTAGCGTGGTTCGCTACACCAAGCTACGCTGCTCTCACAAATATAGATAGTGTGCGTGTGTGGCGTGCGCCTGATAGTACCCGCTTGGTGTTTGACCTTAACGCCCCAAGCGAGCATAAAATTTTTAGTTTATCGAAGCCGCATCGGTTGGTGATTGATATTGATAACGCGCAGTTTAAAGCGGGTACCGATGATCTTAATTTCGATAAAACGCCTGTGATTAAAATGCGTTATGGCAAGCGCCGTAAGCATGATCTGCGCGTTGTTCTTGATTTAAACGGCCCGGTTAATCCACGCAGTTTTTTTCTAGCTGCGCACGGTGGTAAGCCAGACAGGCTTGTTATCGATTTGTTTGATAAAAAACAGCAGCAAGTTGTTAATCCGGTTAAAAAAATTATTCCTCAACCTAGCAGTAATCGCGATATTCTTATTGCGATTGATGCAGGCCATGGTGGAGAAGACCCCGGTGCTGTTGGCCCCCAAAAGCAACTTGAAAAGCATATCGTGCTTAAAATTGCGACACAGCTAAAATGGTTGTTTGAAAAAGAGCCCGGCTACCGCGTTAAAATGATTCGTACAGGCGATTACTATATTCGGCTGCGAGATAGGCGAAACGCAGCACGTAAAGTGCGCGCCGATTTATTTGTATCTATTCATGCTGATGCGTTTTCTAGCCCCAAAGCAAGTGGTGCATCGGTGTACGCTTTATCTCGTCGGGGCGCTACCAGTGAAACCGCGCGGTTTTTGGCGTCGAGCGAAAATGACGCTGATTTAATTGGCGGTGTAGGCGATGTGACACTTGACGATAAAGACCAAATGTTAGCTGGCGTGCTGGTCGATTTATCTATGAACGCCACCTTAGCTAACAGTTTAGATGTCGGCGAAAAGGTGTTGTCGCAATTAAAGCGCGTCACTAAACTGCACAGTAAGCGTGTTGAGCAAGCAGGCTTTGCCGTACTCAAATCACCTGATGTACCGTCTATTTTAGTTGAGACAGGGTATATTTCTAACCCGACTGAAGCGCGCAAGCTCAGTACGCCGTCATATAGAAAAAATATTGCGACGGCTATATTTAAAGGCATTAACACGTATTTTCATAGCTCCCCTCCAGAGGGAACGCTGATTGCCCATCAAAAATACGGTGTACGCCAACCCACTACATTAAATAGTAGCCAGTATCATGTTGTTGTAAGCGGTGATACGTTATCGGCTATTGCTGTGCGCCATGGCGTATCAGTCAAGGCTATTTTAAAAGCCAACAACCTAAAAAAACCCAATATTCGTGTGGGTCAAAAAATTCTTATTCCTCAATCTAAAAGTTAATTTTTACTATGTCACAAATTAAAAAGCTCACTCCACGGCTTGCCAACCAAATTGCCGCAGGTGAAGTGGTTGAACGCCCTGCATCGGTAGTCAAAGAGCTGATTGAAAACAGTGTTGATGCCGGCGCCACGCAGCTTGATGTTGAAATAGAAAGCGGCGGCGTGAAATTAATACGCATACGCGATAACGGCTTAGGGATCGAAAAAGACGATTTGTCGCTCGCCCTGAGTCGTCACGCGACCAGTAAAATTTATCAATTAGATGACTTAGAGGCCGTGAATACATTAGGCTTTAGAGGCGAAGCGCTGGCCAGTATCAGCTCGGTTGCGCGTTTAAAGTTAACCAGTTTATACCATGAGCACGACAGCGCTTGGTGCGCACAGGCCGAAGGCCGCGATATGGAAACACAACTGACGCCTGCCTCACATCCGCAGGGTACAACGGTTGAAGTGCGCGATTTATTTTTTAATACGCCAGCAAGGCGTAAATTTTTGCGCACCGAAAAAACCGAATATTCACGTGCAGAAGATATCCTTAAACGTATTGCCTTATCGCGTTTTGAATTGGGCTTTAGCCTTAAAAATAATCAAAAAATGATTCACAGTTGGCGGCCTGCTAAAACCCAAAGTGAACAAGAGCGCCGTGTGGCACAAATTTGCGGCCCCGCGTTTATGGAAAACGCCGTACATATTGATATTAACCGTACTGGGTTGCGTTTGTGGGGCTGGGTAGCCTTGCCCACGTTTAACCGTAGCCAAGCCGATTTACAGCATTTTTATGTGAACGGCCGCGCGATAAAAGATAAATTAGTCGCCCATGCGATTAAGCAAGCCTACCAAGATGTGCTTTATCACGGTCGGCACCCTGCGTATGTATTGTACTTAGAGCTACCTGCTGAAAACGTAGACGTGAATGTACATCCAACAAAACACGAAGTGCGTTTTCGCGATGGCCGTTTAGTGCATAGCTTCTTGTTTAGCAGCTTGCACAAAGCATTAGCGGGCGTGCGCCCAGAGACACAACCTCAAGATGCCGCTCCAGCCCCCGATGAAAATACGGGCATTATTGATCAGTCGTCACTGCGTTTTCAGGCAGCAGGTTCGTCAGTGAGCCCGCCTAATACGGCAGAGGGTAACGCCAATCATTCATCTTTTTCCGGTTCTCAGGGCGAAGTGGCTCCAGCGTCGGGTTTGGGCGGGCAGGGGTTTTCGCGGCCTTTTTCGCGCCCTTCAGATGCACCAAACCCATCGGGTTTATCTGTTACCGAGAGCATTGCGGCTTACGCAAAGCTTACGCAGCCAACGGGTTTGTATAATAGCGGCGCAGCTACCGCGCCCACATTTAACGATGTCGAACAAGCCTCTGGCGATATTCCCCCATTGGGGTTTGCTATTGCGCAACTCAAAGGCATTTATATTTTGGCCGAAAATGCCAGCGGCCTAATTGTGGTCGATATGCATGCCGCGCACGAGCGCATTACCTACGAGAAACTCAAAACCCAATACGACCACGAAACACTCGCCTCTCAGCCTTTATTGGTGCCTTTATCCATGGCGGTAAGCGAAAAAGAAACCCGCTTATGTGGCGAGCATCAAGACATATTCACGCGCTTAGGGTTTGTGGTGAATGTGGCGGGGCCAGAATCGTTAATTATTCGTCAAGTGCCCGTTATCTTGCACAGCTCTAAAGTAGAGGGTCTGATTCGTGATGTGTTGTCCGATATTGTCGAATACGGCCAAAGTGAGCGCATCTCACACAACATCAATGAGATTTTATCTACCATGGCGTGTCATGGCTCGGTGCGAGCCAACCGCAAACTCACCACAGAAGAAATGAACGGTTTGCTACGCGATATGGAGCACACCGAACGCAGCGGCCAGTGTAACCACGGCCGCCCAACGTGGGCGCAAATGACGCTCCCCGAACTCGATAAACTCTTTATGCGCGGTCAATAACATGCCATTACCCAAAGCCATCACCATTATGGGGCCGACGGCTTCAGGTAAAACAGACTTAGCCATCGGTTTATGCGAAAAGCTCAACGGTGAGATTATCAGTGTCGATTCTGCTCTTATTTATAAAGGCATGGATATTGGCACCGCCAAGCCCAGCGCAGAAGAGTTAGCCGTTGCGCCGCACCGTTTGATCAATATTCTTGACCCCAGCGAAAGCTATAATGTGGCCGATTTTTGCCGTGATGCACGTTTGCATATTGATGAAATACTTGCCGCGGGCAAAACCCCTATTTTGGTGGGCGGCACCATGATGTATTTTAAATCGCTGCTTGAGGGGCTATCGACCATGCCCGCTACAGACAACGCTATTCGCAATGAGATTGAAGCCAAGGCGAATCAACAAGGTTGGCAGGCCATACATGATCAGCTTGCTCAGGTTGACCCTGTTAGCGCCGAAGCAATACACCCCAATCATACGCACCGTGTATCGCGGGCGTTAGAGGTGTATTTATCCTCAGGTAAAACCATGAGCTATTGGCAGGCACAACCTAAAAACGGCTTGCTTGATCAATTTGATTGGGTGCAAATTGCCTTGGCCCCGCGCGATAGAAGCATTTTGCATCGTCGTATTGAGCGCCGTTTTGACCTCATGCTTAACAACGGTTTTATGGATGAGGTAAAAGGGCTGTATACACGCGGCGATTTACACGCTGATTTAGCCTCTATACGTTCGGTTGGGTATCGTCAGGCGTGGGAATACCTCGATAATGGCGAGCAAGATTACGCGTTAATGCGTGATAAAGGCTGCGCTGCCACTCGCCAGTTAGCAAAAAGGCAACTAACTTGGCTGCGCGGCTGGCAAAATGCACAATGGGTCTATACTGATAACGATAACGGCCAATCGCTAAGTCAGTTAGATGTTTTGAATCGTGCGTTAAATATATGCAACCTAAAATGAAAATGGCATATTTCTCATGATTTTGACGTATAACGTTAAAAAAACAGTTAAGAGCATGACTTTTAATAGCGAAACGGCCTTAAATCATTTATATTTAGCCACTTAATTTTCCCCCCCTTTTAAGGAGCATATCATGTCGAAAGGGCATAGCTTACAAGACCCTTACTTAAACGTTTTGCGTAAAGAGCGCATTCCTGTTTCTATTTATCTTGTAAATGGTATTAAGCTACAAGGGCAGGTTGAGTCTTTTGATCAATTTGTTGTTTTATTAAAAAACACCGTTAGCCAAATGGTTTATAAGCACGCCATTTCTACTGTTGTTCCTTCTCGCCCTGTGCGCGTCCCACTTGCCAACCCAGAAGAAGGCGAAGGCGAAGACGACACCCTCTAATTAGTTGGAGTAGTATTTGTTTTTTGATAGACCTGACTCGGGTGAACTTGCTGTGCTTGTTCACCTTGAGCTTTCCTCCCTAGAACGTCAAAACGACCCCCGTGAATTTGAAGAGCTTGTCTTATCGGCTGGCGGTGACCCTGTTCATTTTGTGACTGGTCAACGTCAAACGCCAAAAGTCCGCTATTTTGTCGGCACAGGTAAACTCGAAGAGATAAAAGAAGCCGTTAAAGAACACGAAGCCCAAATCGTGATGTTTAATCATCAGCTTACGCCTAGCCAAGAGCGTAACCTTGAAGAGCAATTGCAGTGCCGCGTGCTTGATAGAACGGGTTTGATCTTAGATATTTTTGCTCAGCGAGCGCGTACTCACGAAGGGAAACTCCAAGTCGAATTGGCGCAGTTGCACCATATGTCGACGCGCTTAATTCGCGGTTGGACTCACCTTGAGCGCCAAAAAGGCGGTATTGGTATGCGCGGGCCGGGTGAAACTCAGCTCGAAACTGACCGTCGCTTATTGCGCGCGCGTATTAAAGCAATTCATAAACGTTTAGATAAAGTGCGTAAGCAGCGCGAGCAAGGTAGGCGTGGCCGCAACCGTGCCGAGGTGCCAACGGTATCACTGGTAGGTTATACCAATGCGGGTAAGTCGACATTGTTTAACATGATTACCTCATCGAACGTTGTTGCACAAGATCAGCTATTTGCGACGCTCGATCCAACCATGCGCAAGTTACAGCTACCCGAAGTGGGCACCACTATTTTTGCCGATACAGTGGGCTTTATTAGTGATCTACCCCATCGGTTAGTTGAAGCATTTAGAGCAACGCTAGAAGAAGCGGCTAACGCCGACTTACTGTTGCACACCATAGATTGTGCCGACGACGAACGCGCGCGTAACATTGAGCAAGTGAATATTGTATTAGAAGAAATTGGCGCGCATGAATGCCCATTTTTAATGGTGTACAACAAAATTGACTTGCTGCCCAGTTTTGAACCAAGAATAGACCGCGACGATTTAGGAAAGCCTATTGCTGTCTGGTTATCGGCCAAAACCGGTGCTGGCACCGATATGCTGCTGCAAGCGATCACCGAGTTACTTGCACAGGATATGTTCCATGAGACGTTGTTAATCCCTGTGACAATGGGTGGTTTTCGCGCCAAGTTATTTCAATCGAGCGCCGTTATTAATGAAGAATATAACGATGATGGCTCAAGTAACATTGAAATTCGCTTACCTCGCCCCGATCTAGAACGCATGTTAAGCGCCGAGAATATAACAATGAACAACTTGGTTGTTGTGAAGACAGCGTCTTAGTTGTTAAAGACATTCATTTGCTGTAACACGCAGTGAACACAATCGGCCTAAACGCGCGTACATATATTTCAATAACATTGATAATTGGAGAGTCCTATGGCCTGGAATGAACCGGGTGGTAATAACGAGAAAGACCCTTGGGGTGGCAAAAAAAACAATGACGGCCCCCCCGATATTGATCAGGTGATACAAAACCTACAAAACAAAGTGACCTCTATTTTTGGGGGTGGCGGTTCTGGCTCAGGTGGCGGTTCTAACGGCGCATCTAATAATGCCTTTAGTTTTGGTTTGCTTGGCGTTGTATTTTTAATCGCGCTGATTTTCTGGGGTTTCTCGGGTATTTATCAAGTCGATGAAAAAGAACGTGCTGTGGTATTGCGCTTGGGTAAATTTAGCGAGACCAAAGGCGCAGGCTTACATTGGAACCCACCTTTAATTGATAAAAAAATGATTGTGGATGTGTCGAGCGTACAAGAGTGGAGCACCACTCAGCAAATGCTGACAGAAGACCTTAATATTGTCGATATTAAAATGTCGGTGCAATATCTTCAGGCCGACCCAAAGTTGTTCTTACTTGAAGTTCGTGCGCCAGAAGAAAGTCTACAGCAAGCATCGAACAGTGCCTTGAGGCATGTGGTTGGCTCAACGCCCATGCACGATGTGCTAACGCAAGGCCGTGAGCAAGTGGCTATTCGTGTGCAGCAGCGTTTACAAGAATACCTAGACAGCTATAAAACCGGTATTCAAGTCGATAAAGTCAACATCGAAGATTCTGACCCCCCCGTTGAAGTGCAATCTGACTTTGATGACGTGAGTCGCGCAAGAGAAGATGAAGAGCGCTACCAAAACGAAGCACAAACTTATGCCAACGGTATTATTCCTGTGGCCCGTGGTGAAGCGCAACGTGTGATTGAAGAAGCAACCGCTTATAAAGAAAAAGTGATTGCCCGCGCCGAAGGTGAGGCTCAACGCTTCTTGTTTTTACTTGAAGAGTATAAAAAATCACCGGAAGTAACACGTAAACGTTTGTACCTAGACACCGTGCAGGAAGTGATGTCTAACAGTTCAAAAGTGATGGTTGATGTAAAAGAGGGCAATAACATGTTTTATATGCCGCTTGATCAAATTACCAAAACTGCCGCCACATTGGGTGCAAACAACAGCAGTACCAGTACGCAAGATACAACCAGCACCGACGTAATCGTGAATCGCGTGTTAGAAAAACTGCGCGCAGAAGTTGAATCAAATGCTAATAACAACAGAAGACGGGAGTTTAGATAACAATGAATTTTAAAACAGCCAGTGTTGTTGTTCTTCTCGCTATTGTTGCCATAATTGGCTCGCGTTCGCTTTTTATTATTAGTGAAACAGAGCGTGGCGTGTTACTTAAGTTTGGTGAAGTCGTCAGAGACGATATTATGCCCGGCATCTATTTTAAAGTGCCCGTCATGAACCAAGTGAAAAAGTTTGATGCCCGTGTGTTAACACTTGATTCTCGCCCTGCACGTTTTTTAACGGTCGAGAAAAAGAACGTAGAAGTGGATTCGTACGCTAAATGGCGCATTATTGATGTTAAAGGCTACTATACGTCAACGAACGGCGACGAAAATCGCGCCCAACGTTTACTCGAGCAGCGTATTAACGAAGGTTTGCGTAACGAGTTTGCACAGCGCTCTTTACAAGAAGTAGTGAGCGGTGAGCGCGATCAGTTAATGATTGATTTAACCAAGCAGTTAAACGAATTTACCCAATCGTCTTTGGGTATTGAAGTGGTTGATGTGCGCGTTAAAAAAATCGACTTACCCGATAGTGTCAGTGGCCCTATTTTTAACCGTATGGCTGCCGAGCGTAAGCGTGAAGCCAAAGAGCACCGCTCTAAGGGTGAAGAGCAAGCGGCTATTATTCGTGCCGATGCCGATAAGCAACGCACCATTTTAGAAGCGCAAGCCTACAAGCAAGCCGAGCTACTACGCGGTGAGGGTGATGCAGGTGCAGCAGCTATTTATGCTAATGCGTTTGATCGTGACCCTGAGTTTTACGCCTTTGTGCGCAGCTTGAATGCTTACCGTGCCACCTTTAGCGGCAAGCAAGATGTGATGGTACTTTCGCCCGATAGCCAGTTCTTTGAGTACTTTAAAGATTCAGGCTCAGCAAAATAACAGGTTAAGTTGCATATAAAGTGCGTTTTACATGTTCAGATTTCGCCACTTCGTGGTAAAATAGACAAACCGGCCCAAAAGCCGGTTTTTTTATGTGTAAATTTTTGTATTAAGTGTTTTTGATTGCTTATGTCAGTAATTAAAAAAGCTAAGCAAAAAGGCTAGGCAGAAAAGCTAAGTAAAAGAGTATCTCGCTATGTCGAATTCGTAAGGCAAGACGCCATCAGAAATATCCACGGATGATAAAATACGGATTCGCTATAGCGAGATATTCTTTGACGCGTGGGTTTTACTGAGGCTTACGTGACAAAGAATCAACCGTTCTATGAATTTTTGTTTGCCGCCCAAGGCGGTTTCATTACCCTACGGAAACACTATGAATAAAGTGGATCGCTGGTTACTACCTGATGGCATTGAAGAGATTCTGCCTTCTGAAGCAAGCCATATCGAAAGTTTAAGACGCCTTGTTGTTAATTTATTTCAGCGTTTTGGCTACGATTACGTTATCCCCCCTATGGTCGAATTTATCGATTCGTTATTAACAGGCTCTGGCGAGCTGGCTAACTTAGATACCTTTAAAGTGGTTGATCAGTTGTCGGGTAAAACAATGGGTATGCGTGCCGATATTACACCACAAATTGCCCGTATGGATGCGCACAGCTTAAAGCGTGAAGGCATTAATCGCCTTTGTTATGCCGGCCATGTTTTGTACACTAAGCCCAAAAGCCCACTGGCCTCGCGCACACCTATTCAAGTAGGTGTTGAGTTGTTTGGCGAGAGCGGTTTAGATGCCGATAAAGAAGTCATTAGCCTACTTTTAGAAACATTAAAAGTGACAGGCTTACCGCATATGTATGTGGATATTGGCCATGTGGGCGTTTACCGTGGCATTATGGCATCGCTTGATTTAACACCCGCACAGCAAAGCGAATACCGTACATTGTTGCAATCTAAATCAACCAGTGCGATAGCCGCATGGGTTGAGGCAAATGTAAGCTCTAAGCAAGGTGCAGCATTGCTCAATTTACTGCCTACTTTGGCGGGTAGCGATGATATTTTAGAGCAAGCAAAAGCGCAGCTTGTTGATGCGCCAGAAGAAGTGCATATTGCCATTAATGAGCTTATAGCGGTTAACAACACCATTAAAGCGCGATTCCCCAATGTGAAATGTTATTTCGATTTATCAGAATTACGCGGCTACCATTACTACACAGGTTTAATATTTGGTGCATTTGCGCCGGGTGTGGGTAATGCTTTAGCCAATGGCGGCCGTTATGATCACGTGGGTGAAAGCTTTGGTCATGCAAGGCCTGCAACAGGTTTTACAGTGAATTTAACGGCAATAAGCCAAGTCAGCGGTCATAAGCAAAAAGAATGCTCGGGTATTTATGTCGCGCCTGCTAACAATTGCGACACCGCCTGGCAAGAAGTATCAAGCTTGCGCGAAAAAGGTGAGCGTGTGGTTATGGGGTTATCTGATCAAACTGGCCCTTATGCACACCAAATGTGTGACAGAGAACTTATTAAACAGGGCGATACATACACAGTTGTATCGCTTTAAAACGCTTAATCATGTGAGTGCAAGCCCATTGGCTTATGCCGTATTGCTTGCACAGTGCATTCAATTTTTCATTTTTTAATTAAGAGTACATATATCAAATGGGTAAAAATGTAGTCGTTCTTGGCACCCAATGGGGTGATGAAGGCAAGGGTAAAATCGTTGACTTACTCACAGAAAAAGTCAGTCAAATCGCACGTTTCCAAGGGGGCCATAATGCCGGTCATACCTTGGTTATCGAAGGCAAAAAAACGGTTTTGCATTTAATCCCATCGGGTATTTTGCATGATGGCGTGACCTGCATGATCGGTAACGGCGTGGTGTTATCGCCTGAAGCGTTGTTAACTGAAATTGCGGAGCTAGAAAGCAATGGCGTTGAAGTGCGTAGCAAAATTAAGTTGTCGCCAGCTTGCCCATTAATTTTGCCTTACCATATTGCGCTAGACCAAGCACGTGAAGCCAAAAAAGGCGAAGCGAAAATTGGTACAACAGGCCGTGGCATTGGCCCCGCCTACGAAGATAAAGTCTCGCGCCGCGGTTTGCGCTTAGGTGACTTACTCAACGAGCAGCGTTTTGGCGTTAAGCTTGCCGAAGTATTGGAATACCATAATTTTGCCCTGACGCAATATTACGGAGCCGACCCCATTGATTATCAAGAAGTTTTATCGCAGTGCATAGAGTTTGCCCGCGAACTCCGCCCTATGGTGGCCGACGTTACCGATATGTTACACACCGCACGTGAATCGGGTGAGTCTATTTTGTTTGAAGGCGCACAAGGCTCATTGCTTGATATTGACCACGGTACATACCCGTTTGTGACATCATCAAACACCACTGCAGGCGGCACGGCAACAGGTTCGGGCTTTGGCCCCATGTACCTCGATTATATTTTAGGGATTACAAAAGCTTACACAACACGTGTTGGCTCAGGCCCATTCCCTACCGAGCTTGCTTGTGATGTTGGCCAGCACCTTGGTGTAAAAGGTCACGAATTTGGTGCGACAACAGGGCGTAAACGCCGTACGGGTTGGTTTGATGCCGTGGCTGTTAAACACGCCGTGCGTATTAACAGCATGACAGGTATGTGCTTAACCAAGCTTGATGTTTTAGACGGCTTAGAAGAAATTAAAATTTGTATTGGTTATAAAGATAGCCAAGGCAACCCAAGCGGCATCCCAGTTGATGCAGAGCAGTGGGAAGATGTTGAGCCAATTTATGAGACACTTCCTGGTTGGAGTGAAACCACATTTGGCGTGCAATCTTACGATGGCTTACCCGCAAATGCTATTAGCTACATTAAACGCATCGAAGAGCTTGTAGGTATCCCTGTTGATATTATTTCAACAGGCCCAGACCGCGTAGAAACTATTGTGCTTAACCACCCATTTGCTTAATGACTTTTTTATTAAAGCATACAAAAGCCTCTAATTTTTAGGGGCTTTTTTTTGCATTTTATTTGGGCGGTAAGTGTTGGCAGTGAGCGGTAGGTGCTTTTAAAAATGATACGAGACGTTGTTGTTGACTCTAATGGGTTGGTCTTGCTTGTTAAGTGTGGCTAAGATAAGGCGCATCATTAAAGCAGACTGTAACTTTCAATGGTACTCGGTCAGGCCGCTATGTTTTATCAGCGATTAAAAGATAATCATGAATGGGTGTTGCTTTTGGTGACATTTATTCTGTTTTTTGTGGAAATGCGTAGACATTTGTAACGATAAGGATAGCATGAGCGCCTGTATTTATTCTAACTGTTACGGAGAACACCATGCCTTGTTTATTTAACCCTCTACGTTTACTTTCCTTTTTTTGCGTATGCTTTTTTAGCTCGTTGTCGTTTGCTAATACGATTAACGTATTTGATGCTTTAAGCCTTCAACGTGCCATGAAAACGGCCCAGCCCGGTGATACTATTATTTTAAACCCTGGTTTTTATGAGGGCGATCTAAGCACGAGTGGGCATAATAATGCGCATTTTTACAGTAACCAAAGTGGCACGCCGGCTCAACCCATCACCCTTAAGAGCTATGATAAAAACGACCAGCAAACGTTGTTGGGAACAACCTTTGCGCTGTATTACGGTGTATACATTACAGGCGACCACTGGGTAATACGTGATCTTGTGGTGCAGCACGCCCAAAAAGGTATTGTCTTAGATCACGCTAATTACACGCTAATGGATAATATTAAAGTGTTTGATATTGGCGAAGAAGCCGTGCACATTCGCGACAGCAGCCAAAATAACGTGTTATCTAATTGTTTAATTACCGACACGGGTAAAGCGGGGCGGCCAGGTTACGGCGAGGGTGTGTATATTGGCTCAGACACCAAGCTAATTCCCAACGATTTTAGCAACAATAACCGTGTTGGTGGTTGCCAAATTGGCCCGCGTGTCACAGGTGAGTTGTTTGACGTAAAAGAAAACACCACAAAAACCATTATTGAAAAAAATTATTTAATTGGTGATGCAATAGCAGGGATTGACTACCACTACGCCGATAGCCTTATTGATATAAAAGGTGATCGGGCGATTGTACGTTACAATACCATGGACGATAAAGGCAATATCAATGTGACTCATGGTGTTCACGCTCTTAAGAAAAAAACACATGTTAAGTCTTTTTATTATGGCAATACGGTTACGTTAAATGCGCAAGCGTCGTTTGTGAAAATTGGTGAAGGCACTGCGTATGTTTTAAATAATACGTTAGTTAACGCAAACAGAGTGGTGCAAGATTATAGCCGCGGTGATTGGAATACAGCGGTGCCCGAATATATAAAATCTGCACGCACATATACAGGTTACAACGGCGGGCAAGCGACAGTGGAGCCAGCAGCACCCATATCTGTAAATTACTCCGATACAAAAAATGAAAACTCTTCAACTGTAGAGTGTTTAGATTACCAATTAGGTGATCGTATTGAGCTAGATTTAACTAAAAACACATGCTTAACGATGAATACCAGCCTTGAAAATAAAAATGTCTTTGTCTGGGATAGTGATGTTAACAGTGCATGTGATTATAGAGGAAGTGTTTCTGATGGAAATGCAGAGGCCAACATTAGCAGTAACTATCAACAACTGCCCGCAATATTTACAGGTAACCAGTTACACTTTTTAGATGAGCGTTGCGCTTACATAAAAGTGCGCATTCAACCTATGTGATGCGCTGAAAAGAGTGGCTTATTCGATTAACTCTGACAACGGATAAGCATTTTCATACGATAAAAAAATGAGTGTACGGTTTAGATTTTGATGCAGAGCCGCTTTAATCTCACGAAGTAAATAAGCCCAACACGGTTTTGCTCTATAAGTTTGCTCTATAAAATAGGGCAAGCGATACCTCTTACGTCAATAAACGTATTAACGGCATGGCCAAAACATGAATAGATAAAGCTGGTGTAACATTCAGATGTAACACTTTTTGCTTTAACGCTCTTTGTTTTAACGCTCTTTGTTTTAACACTCTTTGCTTCGACAAAATGATAAAACGCTATCTTTATTACCGTTCAGTTTGCTCATCTCTTTTAACTGCTGGCATGGTTTCTAAAGTGACCTACATGTTGATGGCTGTTATTGGCTCCCATTAGCTTCCATGATGACGTCTACTGTAGATGATATTTAATACGCGACTATTTTAGCACCCTAAAATATTTAGGCTGAGTGTTTAAGCTGAATATCGGGGGGGGCTAACATTTTATTTCTAGCCGCTTTTCTTTTTAGCTTCAAACTTTTCTAATTGCTCAGCCGTGGCGGGCGGTTGGTGGTTTTGCTTCCATTCGCTGTAGGGCATACCATATATTTTTTCGCGCGCATCGTCATGCGATATGTCTACATTGAATTTTTCAGCTTCTTCTTGATACCACTTCGATAAACAGTTACGGCAAAAGTCGGCCAGTATCATTAAATCAATATTTTGTACGTCTTTGTTGTTATCCAAATGAGAGAGCAAGCGTTTAAACGTAGCGGCTTCTATGGCGTTTTGTGTTTCGGTATTCATATTATTATCTCGGTTTTTTTAAAAATAAGTTTGTTTGTATGTTTAACGTCCTAAAAATAAAGCGGTATTAAACATCAAACTCAATTAATGCAAGCGGGTTATTCTGTTTGCTGTTATCGTCAAATACGATATACCAGCCCGTTTTATCCCAATCGCCTAATACCATACGCTGGCATGCCTGATTATTAACATGATGTTGATGAACATGCGGCCTGTGTGTATGGCCGTGTATTAACGTGGTGGCTTGGTGTGCTTGAAATGTTTGTTCAACAGTCGATATCGACACATCCATAATATCTTCAGATTTATTACTGTTTAAGCTTTTGCTTTTTTCGCGTAGCTCTTGTGCGACTTGTCGCCTTTGTGCAAGCGGTAAAGCAAGAATATCGGCCTGCCATGCTGGTGATCGCGCTTGTTCTCGAAAGGCCATATATTGAGTATCGTCGGTGCATAGGCTATCGCCATGCATAAGTAGACAAGTATGCTCACCAAGCTTAAGCGGGGTGGGATCGTTGAGCAATATGACGCCCGTATCAAGGGCAAATTGTTCGCCAATTAAAAAATCACGGTTGCCGTGCATAAAGTAAACAGTATGGTTTTGGCTTAGGGTGTGTAACTGGTTTTTTATTTCTATATAGAAGGGGTTGTCTTCATCGTCGCCTATCCATGCATCAAAAAAATCACCTAAAATATACAACGTATCGCCCGCTTTAAGCGTGTGCTCACAAAAATGAAAATAGGCTTTTTTTAAATCTTCTCGCGCGGGGCACAGGTGTAAATCGGAGATAAAAATATGGCGCATAATGTATAGCCGTAATAGGTAGGGTGGATGTTTAATGCAGTCAATACACGCCTTAATAGCAACATGGCGCATAATGTTGAGGTGATCGCGTATACAGTATACGCAAGTGGAGAGTGTAAACGGTAATAAAAAAATAAAGCGGCATGTGCCGCCTTATGGGGTAACCTGTCGAATCTAGAGCTACTGAATCTATGGCTGTATAAAAAACAGCCGTATAACTAACAATGTTAATCAACAAGGTTAATAATCAATGATTACGCAACCGTCACTTTTTCAATAATAACCGCATCAACGGGCACATCTGAATGGCCTGCTTTAGTTGTGGTTTTTACCGCTTTAATTTTATTGACAACATCCATACCGTCAGTAATTTTAGCAAATACACAATAACCCCAGCCGCTCATATCTTTGCTTTTAAAGTTAAGAAAGTCGTTATCTTTTACGTTAATAAAAAACTGGTTAGATGCGCTGTGTGGGTCGCTGGTCCGTGCCATAGCCAGTGTGCCAGTATCGTTTTTTAGGCCGTTATCAGCTTCGTTATTAATCGCAGCGTTGCCTGGTTTTTGTGCCATATCTTCGGTAAAACCACCACCTTGTACCATAAAGTTATCGATAACACGGTGGAAGATAACGCCTTCATAAAAGCCAGATTCAGCGTAGGCTTTAAAGTTAGCCGCTGTCTTGGGGGCTTTCTCTTCGTTTAACTCAATGACGATATCGCCAAAGTTTGTATGTAATGTGATCATTTTATACTCCAATTAACTTTTATTGCAGGCTAGGCCTGTGCAGATTTTTTCTGGCGGCTATAATACCCATTTTGCGTGTGAAGGCAATGTATACTACGCCACCAATGCGATACCTCTATGACCATCAATGAGCAAATTTAACTATGAGTGACAAACCCAACGCAACAGATGCCGCTAATAGCGCCGGTGAACCTGCCAGACCTCTGCATTTTTTAGAGCAAATTATTACGCAAGATCTCGAAACCGCAACGGTTAACAAATTGGTAACGCGTTTCCCACCCGAGCCAAATGGTTATCTGCATATTGGCCACGCCAAATCAATTTGCCTTAATTTTGGGTTGGCCGAGCGTTTTGGCGGTGCCTGTAACCTGCGTTTTGACGACACCAACCCCGCCAAAGAAGAAATGGAATACGTTGATGCAATAAAAGAAGATGTCACATGGCTAGGTTTTACATGGCAAGACGACGTTAAATTTGCCTCGAGTTACTTCGATACCTTTTACAAATGGGCGCAGCACCTTATTAAAGAAGGCCATGCCTATGTATGCGATTTATCGCCAGAGCAAGCACGCGAATACCGTGGCACATTAAAAGAGCCGGGTAAAAACTCGCCATACCGCGACCGCAGCCCACAAGAAAGCTTGGATTTACTCGAAGGCATGAAAAACGGCGACTACGAAGAGGGCAGCCGCTCACTGCGTGCAAAAATTGATATGGCCAATGGCAACATCAATTTACGCGACCCTGTTTTATACCGTATTCGCAAGCAGACACACCATCAAACGGGCGACAAATGGTGCATTTACCCTACCTATGATTTTGCTCATGGCCAAGAAGACGCCATCGAAGGCGTTACGCACTCTATTTGTACATTAGAATTTGCCGACCATAGGCCGCTATACGAATGGTTACTGGAGCACTTACCCGTGCCAACCAAACCAAAACAATATGAGTTTGGCCGCTTAAACCTTAACTACACCGTCACATCTAAGCGTAAGCTTAAGCAACTAGTAGACGAGCAAAAAGTCACCGGTTGGGATGACCCACGCATGCCAACCATTGCAGGCTATCGCAGACGCGGCTACACAGCGCAAGCGATTCGTAAATTTTGTGAAATGATCGGCGTGACTAAATCCGATGGCGTCGTCGATGTGGCCATGCTAGAGCACGCCATACGTGACGATCTAGACAAAAACGCCCCGCGTGCCATGTGTGTACTCGACCCGATTAAAGTCACGCTCACTAATTACCCAAGCGATAAAACCGAAGCGTTTACCGCACCCGGCCACCCCAACCGTGACGATCTACCCAGCCGTATTTTGCCATTTGGGCAAACGCTATTTATTGATGCCGCCGACTTTAGAGAAGAAGCCAATAAAAAGTATAAGCGCCTTGTGATTGGTAAGCGTGTACGTTTACGTAATGCCTACATTATTGAGGCCGACGAAGCCGTGAAAAACGACAACGGCGACGTGATTGAAGTCAAGGCACGCATTATTGAAAATACCGTAGGCAATGACCCCGAAGACGGTATAAAAGCCAAAGGCGTAATCCATTGGGTAGCGGCGCACGATTGCCTTGATGTACACGTTAACTTATATGACCGCTTATTTACCGATGCCGCCCCCGATGCTGGCGACAAAGACTTTTTAGACAGCCTCAACCCTGAAAGCTTAACCGTGTTACAGAATGCCAAAGCCGAAAAAAGCTTAGCCGAAAGCGCACCGTCTCAGGGTTTCCAGTTTGAGCGGGAAGGGTACTTTTGTCGCGATAACAAAGCACAAGGCTTGGTTTTTAACCGCACTATTACCTTGCGCGACAGCTGGGCACAAAAAAAGTAAAGCATGTTTCACATCGCGTAGTGTAAAAACACTGCGCGATATGCCGCCACTAAAAAGTGTTTATGTTAAACATTATGTTAAACATTATATTAAACATAGTTTTAAACCGTTTTATACTGTTTTACCGCTTTAAACAGCCTTAAACCGTTTACATAAACACTCTTATCCGTTTTAACAGAGCACACATTTAACAGAGCACACACTCATGAGCTTAACCGTTTACAATACTCAAACACGCAAAAAAGAACCTTTCACTCCTATTGATGCTAACCATGTAAAAATGTACGTGTGCGGCCCTACCGTTTACAACTATATTCACATTGGTAACGCCCGCCCAGCCGTGGTGTTTGATGTGTTGTTTCGTGTATTAAAAACCTGTTATAGCAACGTGAGTTACGCGCGCAATATTACCGATATCGACGATAAAATTATCAAAGCCGCCGCCGAAAATGGCCAAAGCATTACCGAGCTGACCGATATTTACACGCAAGCTTACGAGCAAGACATGCAATCGCTGCAAACGCTCACACCGACGATTAGCCCTAAAGCGACCGACCATATTGCCGAGATGATTAACATGATCGAATCGCTGGTTGAAAATGGTCATGCCTATTGTGCAGAAGGCCACGTGTTATTTGATGTGAATTCAATGGCCGATTACGGCAAGCTATCTAACCGTAAACTAGAAGACATGCTCGATGGTGCACGGGTTGAAGTGGCAAGCTACAAACGTGCCGCTGGCGATTTTGTCCTGTGGAAGCCATCAAACGATCAAGACCCCGGTTGGGATAGCCCGTGGGGCCGAGGCCGACCAGGCTGGCATATCGAATGTTCAGCCATGATAGAAACGCACCTAGGTAACACCATTGATATTCATGGCGGTGGTCGCGATTTAATTTTCCCGCACCACGAAAACGAACTCGCCCAAAGTGAGTGTGCGCACAATAAAGAGCAATATGTTAAATACTGGATGCACAACGGTTACTTAAATATTAATGGCGAAAAAATGTCTAAATCACTAGGCAACTTTTTTACCGTGCGTGACCTACTCGAAATCTACCACGGCGAAACGATTCGCTTTGCACTGTTAAGCGCACAGTACCGCTCCGAGCTGGATTTTTCTGATCAGTTATTAACGCAATCAAAAGCGGGTCTAGATACGTTATACGGTGCACTACAAAAAGCCAGCGATGTGCCTGCTGCAAATATAGATATTAAAACCACCACAGCCTACAACGATTTGCTCGACGATTTAAACACGCCTAAAGTGATTGCAGCCATGCACGGTTTAGCTAAAACCATTCATGTCGAGTCGGGTAACAACAACCTTGATACTGTTGCCACCGCAAAAGCCGAATTGCTTGCACTTGGCGAGTTGCTAGGTGTTTTACAATTAGATACTGAGACATGGTTTAAACATGCCACTCCGCAAGACGATAACGGCTTATCGGAAGACGATATTCATGCCCTTATAGCCCAGCGTATAGAAGCCAAAAACAACAAAGATTACGCCACCGCCGATAGCATCCGTAAAGAGCTAACAGAAAAAGGCATTGTCCTTGAAGATTCACCCACGGGCACAACGTGGAAAAGACAGTAAGCAAAAATGAAAAACCTAGCACACTTAGAAGAAAAGTTTGATCGCCTAAAAAGCAATAAAATATTTGAATCATTTGTTATTTTTATTATTGTTTTTTCGGCGTTAGTGATCGGCGCTAAAACCTATAATTTACCCGATGCTGTTGGCCAGCTGGTGGTATTGTTTGATTGGTTTATTACGTTATTTTTTATTGTAGAAATTACCGTACGGTTTTTAGGCGAAAAAAATAAACGCACTTTTTTTAAAAGCGGTTGGAATATTTTTGATACGGCCATTGTGCTGGTGAGCGTGATACCCATAGAAGACAGTGAATTGGCCATTATTGGCCGGCTTATCCGTATTTTTAGGGTGTTGCGCATGGTATCGCTTATTCCCGAGTTACGTTTATTACTTAACTCGCTGGCAAAAGCATTGCCCAAATTAGGTTATGTTGCTTTGCTCATGTTTATTATTTTTTATATTTATGCCGCGATTGGCAGTACCTTTTTTGCCCATATTAACCCGCAGTTGTGGGGCGATATCAGCATTAGTATGCTCACATTGTTTAGGGTCATGACGTTTGAAGATTGGACCGATGTCATGTACGAAACCATGGCTGTTTACGGTGTCAGTTGGATTTTTTATATCTCGTTTATCTTTTTAACCGCCTTTGCTTTTTTAAACATGATTATAGGTATTATGTTAGGCGTAATGGAGCAAGAGCAAAAAGCCCAGTTAAAAGAAGAGCTAGAAGAAGAGCTAGAAACAGAACACGACGAGTTTAATAAGCTGCACCAAGAGCTAGCCGAGATAAAAGCGCAGCTGGCTCTTCTTACTAAAAAATAGCCTTTTAAAAAAGCGAACGACACTTAATAAGCCATACAGGTATGACATGGATGTAACCTCAGCGCACTCAAAGATACGTAACGATAAGCAGCTTCTTAGCACCAAGCTGCTTGATACGTATAGCCCGTCTCCCTCTCCCCGTATAACAGTATCTGAGTTAGCATACAATATGCACTCTATTTATGATGCATTGCTCGCTGTTGTTTTTTCAGATACGCCCAAAGCTTTCTCGTCTCTCTCAACAACTAAACCTACCACGGCTCTCGAAGACCCTGAACCTTTAAAAGAATACGACTTAATACATCGGCTCAGCGAGCCTCAAAACGGTTGGTCAAATATATCGACGGTTGCCTTATTTGAAAAACATTTTATGGCACGATTTTGTTTATATTTTATCGCCAAATACAGCACGTTGCTGACACTTGATATTCAGCTTGTTGCCATACATGTTGAATTAACATCAGCGTCGACTCATACGACTCATACGACTCATGTTGGCCATGTAGCATCGCCGGCATTAGAGGGTTTTTATTTTGATTGGTCGCAATTTAATAACGTAACGCCTGAAACGGTCAATAATTTACTAACCGATTTTTGGACGCGTTACACTTATAATCTAACTGCGATTCAAGATTTAGCTCTGCTTAATATTACAACGCCGCTTAACGCCTTAACCCTACAAAACATTAAGCAAGCCTACCGTCTAAAAGCGCAGAAACATCACCCTGATAAAGGTGGAAATAGCGAAACGTTTTATGCCATAGAGCAAGCCTATCAGCGTTTGAAAAGCCTCATATTTAAATAGTGCTTACTAGGGAACCTCTGATTAACCTCGTAGCGTTTCTACGTGACCTAGAGCGTTTAATTACTAGGTGTCTTTTGCAGCTAATGGCCGTAGCCCTTAGCAACAATAACAACAACGCAAGAAACTGCTCTAGGCTACGCGCTTTGGGGCTTTCAGAAAGCCCCTGCACTAGGGGTAGGGAACCTGTCTGCGTTGACTTCGTTCAAAGGGCAACCAGCTCACCTTTCTCGGCCGTCTAAACAGGAAAGCTTTCTGAAAGCCAGAGATGCCGTGAGGTTAATCAGAGGTTCCCTGGGTGCTGTTTCGGCGTTGAACCATTCTTCAATTCTAAAACTCGGTCATATTTAATAACTTATTCAATCTATTCTTTGTGACTTTTTTGTCAAATAGTGTTTTTTGGTTTGAGTATTCTTTGTTTGTTGTCTATTTTTTATTCACCTCTAATAAAAATAAATAGGTTAATATGAAAACTCTCAACCACACATTGCCTCGTCACGTCCTAAATTTGATACGTACGTCTTTTAACGGTTTGTACATTTCACCTAAGTTAAGTCGTTTATCAAAACTCACTAGTGCTACGGCACTGTGCGCGATATCAATCGCCTCGCTCGCTGATGTCTCGCTAGTAGAAGAAAGCCTCATTACCGACGAAGGCTTATACTTTTGGTATGCGAATGGCTCCAAGGCATTTCATTACAACCCCAACATTAGCCCGCGCGGTGATTCCGTCACAATCGCCAATGGGTATATCTTTTTTGGCTGGTACAAAGGCGGTATGACAAACCGCCAGTTAATGTTATCGCGTAAAAAAATAGGATCTGGCGGTTGGGTAACGGTTGAGTTCCCGTATAAAAACACGTTAATTGGCCCACAAAAACGCTGGGGCGATTCGCACAATACTATCTCGGTGGGGGTCAGCGAAAAAGACGGCACCGTGCATATTTTTTATGATCACCACAATGATCCGCTCAAATATGTTATCTCAGATAAAAACGCGGCGTTTGTGAGCGACAGTGAGTTTACCTCGGCGCGGTTTAACCCTACGCGAGGTTACTTAGCGCCCGGCCAAGATATACGTATTACTTATCCCACGCTCACTGAAAATAGCGACGGCGATATTGTCTTAAATTACCGTAAAGGCTCAGCCGTTGGCGGTAATGAAATGGTGCATTACTACGATGGTAATGAGTGGAGCCGATCTAAAATGGTTAGCCGAGGTTCGGGCCGTGGCTTTGTTGACGTTGAAGATAGAAACTACGCCTATGGCCGCCCCGTGTATGCCAATGGCAATGTCTATTATGCGTTCTCAGTAAGATGGGCGCGTAAAAAGCCCGATGGCATTTTAAATGAAGGGGTCTATTTGGCTAAAACGGGCCCCACCATGACAGGCCAGTGGGAAGATTTAAACGGCGTCAAACATGCGTTACCCGTGCAAGATTTCTCGCCGTTTTTAATTGATTTACCTGCCAGTAATAACGGTAAAGGCTCAAGCGGTGGCCCCGGTTTAGCCGTCAGCGACAATGGCGATGTGCATATCTCATTTGATGGGCGCGGCCAAGGTGACACCTATGAATTCACCTATACACGCAAAGCCGACGAGACCGAATTTACCAAGCATGATAACGTCAAAGCCGCAGGTATTGCGTGGGGCAACAAAATATACAAAGCCAGTGCAGGGCGCGACGGTGTTATTCATATTAAAAGTACACCAGTAGGCGAAGTAGTGTTTACCACCGAGCTATCACTAGAAACCGAATATACATTTGGTCACTCTATTGCTCGAATAGTCGATGGGCAGTTAGTGGTTATCGCAGAAGACCGAACGGTAGACACAGATGCTCAAAACTTACTCAGTTATGTGTTTGATTTAGACGATACCAATCAAGCAGCCCCTGTGAATGCACAGTCACTTCCAGAAGGGTATGTGTTTGCGGCCGAAGAGGGCGATACGGTCAATGTGAATGGCGAAGTCGATATCGCGTTTGGTGCAAATGGGCAATTTAATTTTTTATATAACCAAACAAGAAATGTTACCTGCTCCACCAGACGTTTTGGTGACCCTATCGTAGGGGTACGCAAACAATGTTACACCTCAGCCGTAGCCGCAGGGCCTGAAGTAAGCTTTGCTAATGCTGTGACCACATTGCAGCCTAACTACAGCGAGTTATCTTTGATAGTGAATGCAACGGCCACACAGCAAGCGAATATTAATAACGTGCAATTGTTTATTAACAATAATCTCATACGTGAAGAGCGCGTTGCACCTTATGAGTGGGGGCACGGTGGCCGCGATGAATTATTAGGTTTGCCAGAAGGCGAGCACACGATCAAAGCCGTCGCTACCGACAATAACGGATTACAAACCGAATCGTCGTATGTATTCACTGTCGCACCGTTAAAGCCAGAAATACATGAAGCGACAGGTTATCAGTCGCCTAATCACCCATCTAGCTTACTCGATGGTGATAGAACGGATGACTCACGCTGGACAGTGAACGGTTTTAACAACAGCGTGACTCTCGATTTAGGTACCGTCAGGCAAATCAATGCCATAACATTATGGGCCTATGAAAACCGCGCCTACCAATACACCGTGGCAGTATCTAACCAACCAGAAACTGGTTTTACCATAGCGGTAGATGCACGTAATAATACCGCGCCGTTATCAGCAGCTAATATATTGGTTAACCAAACTGGCCGTTATTTAAAATTTACTGTCACTGGTGCGCATAATTACGCTAGAGATTGGGTCAGTATTAACGAGCTAGAAATAGATTCTCAGCCTGTAAGTGATTAACTTATAAGTCATTAATCATTAATCAATAAGCCATTAACGCAAAAACTAAAGCCAGTACAATATGAGTTGTACTGGCTTTTTTGGTTTAGATGTTTTGTATTATTCTATTTTCATCTGCAGGTCGGCCTACAGCCTTGCAGGTAAAACATTACACGCCGCGTTATAGTTTTACACCGTCTTTCCCGCGCAGGCGGGAATCCAGTGAGCGTGATTTGTATAATGTCATTACATGAACTTTGTCATGAACATAAAAAAATATGGATATCCTCGATTTCTCAAACATTACACGCCGCGATCTAGTTTTACACCGTCCTTCCCGCGCAGGCGGGAATCCAGTGAGCGTGATTTGTATAATGTCATTACATAAACTTTGTCATGCACATAAAAAAATATGGATGTCCCCGATTTGCACCGATTTCCGTCTGGATATCCTCGATTTCTCCTTGTGTAGATTCTCGCGTGGGCGAGAATGACGGAGTTGTAGAGCTATGCTTTGTGTTGTTTAAAAGCGCTACGTTATTAAGTCTCTGTGCCTGTAGGTCGGCCTAAGGCGTTGCAGGTAAAACATTACACGCCGCGCTCTAGTTCTACACCGTCTTTCCCGCGCAGGCGGGAATCCAGAGAGTGTGATTTGTATAATGTCATTACATAAACTTTGTCATGCACATAAAAAAATATGGATGTCCTCGATTTCTCCTTGTGTAGATTCTCGCGTGCGCGAGAATGACGGAGTTGTAGAGCTATGCTTTGTGTGGCTTAAAGGCGCTACGTTATTAAGTCTCTGCGCCTGTAGGTCGGCCTAAGGCGTTGCAGGTAAAACATTACACGCCGCGATCTAGTTTTACACCGTCCTTCCCGCGCAGGCGGGAATCCAGTGAGTGTGATTTGTATAATGTCATTACATAAACTTTGTCATGAACATAAAAAATATGGATGTCCTCGATTTCTATGTTTTTAAATAAATTATTAAAGTGAATTTTTTTATGAATAAACTACGATTTTTTTATTTTT
>CAKZUG010000119.1 GCA_937920545.1 uncultured Saccharophagus sp. | reverse complement strand
GGCTAAAAGAGTGGACGGTAGTGTTGTTATTGATGCTTTCTACAAAGCTCGCCATGCCTGCAATGGTTGCATTGCTGGGTAGCATAGAGGCATCAAGCCCCGCATTTGCCGCCGCTTTTGAGCAGATAATGACATCACACTGTGTGGCTGCGAGCAAGATCTGCCAGCGTTGCTGAGTGCTTTGATCTGTAAATAGGTGCGCCGCATGGTTAAAAATAAAAACCTGCTTAATGACTGTATCGCTTGAAACGCAGCTGGCAATCTTATCATAAGCTTGGTTTAAGGCTTTATCGTTAGGTGGTGCGCTAATAAAAAAAGAGCAAGTCATAATGGTTTATTTAAATTCATGGGTATAAAAAAGCCCAGTAAAAACTGGGCTTTAGTGTTTCTGATGCTTTGACTTGGTTAACTAGTCATCACCAGATAAAAAGCTAAGCAAAATAGTGAAAATATTGTACAAAGAAATATACAGCGTAACCGTAGCCGAGATGTAGTTGCGCTCACCACCGTGGATAATGTTACTTGTTTGCCACATAATCAATAATGATGACAACAACAAGAAACCACAGCTAATAACAAGGGCTAAAGCTGAAATTTGTAAAAATACGTTTGCGATACCCGCTACAAACATAATGATAAGGCCCGTCATAATAAAGCCTGTCATTTTGCTCATGTCTTTTTTGGTAATCAAAATATATGCAGATAAACCAAAAAAGATAGCTGCTGTACCGCCTAGCGCCATAATTAATGGGCCAAAGCCGTTAGTGCCAATCGAGTAGCTGACTAGTGGCCCAAGCGTTAAACCCATCATGCCTGTTAGTGCAAATGTCCAAACAATGCCCCACACAGAGTTTTTTGTTTTTTCAATGGCAAATAAAAGTGCGATATAGGGAATCAGTATTAGCAAGCCGAATGAAGGCAACCCAGCTACAACAGAAATTGTGGCAGTAAAGGCGCTGAATAAAATGGTCATAGCCAGTAGGGCGTAGGTGTTGCGTAAAACCTTCGACACCTCAACCGATGAGCTATAACTGCCCGTTGAAGTATTTGTCGTCTCGTACATGATGTTCTCCCAAAATGTATAAAGTATTGCAATAAGTATAATGCAATGTCTTGTATTAATACGTGATGTGTATCTGGCTCAGATTGATTTTAAATCTGTTTCCACAAATGGAATCTAAGGGTGTTTGGGTTAAAATTCAAGTCTTATTGATTTTAAATAAGCAATTTTTTGCGGGGTTTATGGTGTGATGTACACAGCGTTATGATTTAAGCGCTTTAAAAGCATTAATCTTGACGTTATAGTTACAAATCATGTATCAATTACCAGTAAATCAATTTCTCATCCAGCTAGGGAGAAGTTGATTTACCAGTGAAAAAAACGTTGAAAAATACTTTGAAAAGAGCTTAAAGGTGCAGTGTAATACCCGCATAAATACCGTCGGCTTTTAAATCGGTTACAAGATCAACGTCTGCATCGTCATCGAGTTGTAAATCAAGGGTTTTATAGCCCAAGCGTACACCCAAATCTATTAATGCAACGTCAAATTCATACCCTAAAAATATATCTAAATCCGTTAAGCTAACACCACTTACGTCAATAACGTTAATGAGTCCGCCCGCATACACACCAGAAAAGGGTAAGTCGAAACGGGCTTGCGAATAAAGCATCGGGATGGTGACATCAATCTCAACACGCTCTGTGGTGGTATCGCCATTACTCTCGCCTGTCACTTGTGCGTAGCCATCAAAAATCCGTGCTGTTACACCTAAATCTAACGTTACCCAGTTATCTAATACTTCCCAATAAAAGGTGGCGTCGTTATGTGAGATGTCAAAAATAGATTGTGTGTCAGCATTGGCGTTAAATGCTTGGTTATCTAAGATAAACGAACGCTCAACAGTGGCTGCGCCATCAAATTCAATTTGGTTAATTGCTAGGCGGATATTAGGTAGCAAAGGAACAGGGTGCTCAAGTGCAGCGTAAGCAAACGTATTGCCAGAGTCATCTAGGCCGAGTTCGTCGGCGGTGGTATTTTCGCCGCGTGCGCCTAATTCACCAGATAAGCCTGCATTCCACTGCCCAATACCCGCATGTAACCCTAAAATAGTATCGGCTTGTGCAGCAAGTGGGGCGGCACATAGGAGTGAGATAGCGAGTAGTTTTTTCATATTATTGTCCTCAAAAGTTATCACGTTAATTATTTTATGACACTAAGTGTAGCGTCTACAGATAAGTGTGTCTTGTTTCATGCTTAAAATGCTGATTGGTTCGCATTTATAATGGCTAAAAAACTGCGTGCCGCGCGGTTTAAATCGCGTTTAGCGTGCGTGATAACGCCTAAATCACGGCTTAGATGGCTGTGTTCAATGTCAATTGTACGCAGGTTATCGTCAACTAATGTTTGTGGCAATAAACTCCAGCCTAAACCTACTGATACCATCATTTTTATGGTCTCTAAATAATTGGTAGTCATGCTAACGTTAATGCTTTGTTGTTCTTGATCAAAAAAGGCTTTAGCTATGCGGCCTGTGTAGGTGTTTAAATCGGGTAAAATTGCGGGGGTTTGGCTTAATGTTTGTAGCGTAACGGGGCGCGTAAATAAGGGGTGGTTGTGCGCAGCCACAAAGCATAAAGGGTCGCGCCATAATAGCGTTGCGTTAATAGTGGCGTTTTTGGTAAAGGGTTCTAGCGTTACCACGGCAACATCGCACTCGCCCTTTAATATTTTGTTATGTGCCACTTCCGAGTCGAGAAACTCAATATGCATATTCACTTTGGGGTAAACGCTAGAAAACTTACGCAATATGGGTGGCAGGTGATGCAAGCCAATGTGGTGGCTGGTGGCTAAACGCAGTGTGCCAGCAACATCGCCAGATAAATCATTCATGGCGTTTTGCGCTTCGTCGAGTGAGCGCAGTACGTTTAAGGCTTTTGGAAGCAAGTTTTCGCCAGCTTCCGTTAGTGTGATTTCACGGTTGTGGCGGTTAAATAGCGTGTGCTGTAAGTGCTGCTCTAGGCTATTAATACGTTTGCTTACGGCGGGCTGCGTGAGGTAAAGGTGCTCGGCGGCAACCGAGAACGAGCGATGCTGGCTAACAGCAATAAAGGCTTTAAGAGATTCAATATCCATTTCTTTATTTTATGTATTCCTCATGGGAATGCAATATATAAAAATAATGAATTTGAGTTATTTGTGCGTATTGGTATGATGCAACGCAATAAGCGCAATCTGACATGCACAAGCATATAGATACAGGCTTACAGGCTTATAGATATAGGCTTACAAACACAGGCTTACCGAAAAAAAAGCGATAAGCAGGCAGTAAATAGACAGTAAGTAGTTATAAATAGTTAATAAATAGGCGATTAATCGCCAGTAAATAGCCATCAAGAGGCCCGCAATGACAGCAAAAACTTTGTATGACAAATTATGGGATGACCATATCGTGACACAGCGCGATGATGGCTCTGCACTTATTTATATAGATAGACACATCGTACACGAAGTGACATCGCCACAGGCGTTTGAAGGGCTGCGTTTGGCTAAGCGCAAACCTTGGCGCGTAGATTCTATTTTGGCTACGCCCGATCACAATGTACCCACAACTCAAAAAGAGCGCGCCGACGGTGTGAGCGGTATTGCCGATCCGACATCGCGTATTCAGGTGCAAACACTGGATGATAACTGCGATGAGTTGGGTATTTTAGAATTTAAAATCAACGATAAGCGCCAAGGTATTGTGCATGTTGTTGGGCCTGAAACAGGCGCATGTTTGCCAGGGATGACCATTGTTTGCGGTGATTCTCATACCTCAACCAACGGTGCATTGGGCGCGTTATCTATGGGTATAGGCACGAGCGAAGTTGAGCATGTTTTAGCCACGCAGTGTTTGGTCGCTAAAAAAATGCAAAACATGCTAGTGCAAGTTAATGGCAAGTTATTGCATGGCGTAACGCCAAAAGATGTTGTATTGGCTATTATTGGCAAAATAGGCACCGCAGGTGGTACGGGTTATGCTATTGAATTTGGTGGTGATGTGTTTAAAGCCATGTCGATGGAAGGCCGCTTAACCGTATGTAATATGGCGATTGAAGCGGGCGCGCGTGCCGGTATGGTTGCCGTTGATGACATTACGCTTGATTACGTTAAAGGCCGTACTTTTGCGCCAAAAGGCGAACATTGGGATATCGCCGAAAAAGCATGGCGTGAGCTTACATCCGATGAAGGCGCACACTTTGATAAAGTAGTGACACTGGATGCCGCCGATATTACCCCGCAAGTAAGTTGGGGTACATCACCTGAAATGGTGTCTCCTGTTAGCGCTAACGTGCCTAACCCCGATGACGAAACCGACCCTGTTAAAAAAGAAGGCTTACGCCGCGCTTTAGATTATATGGGGTTGCAGGCTGGTCAAGCGATTACCGATATCCATGTTGATCGTGTTTTTATTGGCTCGTGTACCAACTCACGTATCGAAGACATCCGTGCTGCAGCGCAGGTGGTTAAAGGCCTAAGAAAAGCCGATTCGGTAAAAGAGGCTATTGTGGTGCCGGGTTCGGGCGAAGTGAAAGCGCAAGCCGAAAAAGAAGGGTTAGACAAAATTTTTATCGACGCCAATATCGAATGGCGTGAGCCGGGTTGCTCGATGTGTTTAGCCATGAACGCCGATAAATTAGGCGATGGCGAGCACTGTGCATCTACCTCAAACCGCAACTTTGAGGGCAGACAAGGCTACGGTGGCAGAACGCACCTTGTTAGCCCCGAAATGGCCGCCGCCGCTGCCATTAAAGGTCACTTTGTGGATGTGCGCGAAATGATGAAAGGAGAAGCATAATGAGAGCATTTACTACCTTAAAAGGTTTGGCTGCACCGATGGATCGCCCCAATGTGGATACCGATTTAATTATCCCTAAGCAGTTTTTAAAATCGATTAAACGCACGGGTTTTGGCGAGAACGCGTTTGACGAGTTACGTTATTTAGATGAAGGCGAGCCGGGTAAAGATAACAGTAATCGACCTGTTAACCCTGATTTCCCCCTTAACTTTGCGCGCTACCAAGGTGCCAGCGTGTTGCTTGCGCGTGAAAACTTTGGGTGTGGATCGAGCCGTGAGCATGCGCCTTGGGCACTAGATGAATACGGTTTTCGAGCGATTATTGCGCCTAGTTTTGCCGATATCTTTTTTAACAACTGTTTTAAAAATGCGATTTTACCCATTGTGCTAGATGAAAAAGACGTCGAGACTTTGTTTGCGCAAATGTATGCCCAAGAAGGGTATAGCATAGAGGTCGATTTGCCTGAGCAAGTGGTGCGTACGCCAGAAGGCCAAACGTTTAGCTTCGATATTGATGCTTTTCGTAAACACTGTTTGTTAAATGGCTTAGATGATATTGGTATTACCATGCAGTCATCTGATGATATTAAAGCCTACGAGCAAGCGCGAGCACAACGTGCCCCTTGGCTTTTTGCCAGTTAATGCGCTGTGTCGTTTTAACGGCTTAAAACAATTTATTAAAACAATTTATTAAGACAATTTATTTTACAAAGAGAGCTAACGTGTCTAAAAAAATTATATTACTCCCCGGTGATGGCATCGGCCCCGAAATTGTTGCAGAAGCCAAAAAAGTGCTTGATGTGGTAAACAGCCAATTTAACTTAGATTTAACCTTTGATAGCGACCTAATAGGTGGTTGTGCGATAGACCAGCACGGCGTGCCTCTTGCGCAATCGACATTAGATAAGTGTAAAGCGGCCGACGCCGTATTAATGGGCTCAGTAGGCGGGCCAAAATGGGATGCTTTAGATTCAAGTATTCGCCCAGAAAAAGGCTTACTTAAAATCCGTTATGAAATGGGTTTATATGCCAACCTGCGCCCAGCGATTTTATACCCTCAGCTTGCGGAAGCGTCATCGCTTAAAACCGAATTGGTAGCGGGCTTGGATATTCTTATTGTACGTGAGCTAACAGGCGGTATTTATTTTGGCGAGCCGCGTGGAATACGTGTACTCGAAAACGGCGAGCGCCAAGGGTATAACACCTATGTGTATGCCGAACACGAGATTGAACGTATTGGCCGTACCGCCTTTGATATGGCCATGCTGCGCAATAAAAAGGTGTGCTCTGTTGATAAAGCCAACGTGCTTGAAGCCACCGTTTTATGGCGCGAAGTGATGGAACGCTTAGCGCCCGAGTACCCAGAGGTAGAGCTAACGCATATGTACGTCGATAACGCCGCGATGCAGCTTGTGCGCGCGCCTAAACAGTTTGACGTTATTGTCACAGGTAATATGTTTGGCGATATTTTATCCGATACTGCAGCAATGCTAACTGGCTCAATTGGTATGTTGCCGTCTTCTTCTATGGATGCCAATAACAAAGGTTTATTCGAGCCTGTACACGGCTCGGCGCCAGATATTGCAGGTTTGGGCATTGCCAACCCGCTGGCCACTATTTTATCGGCCGCCATGATGTTGCGTTACTCATTACAAGCCACCGATGCCGCCGATGCCATCGAGCGTGCAGTAGGTGAGGTATTAGACGACGGTTTACGCTCGGCGGATATCTACCAAGACGGCATGAAAAAAGCCAGCACCAGTGAAATGGGCGACGCTGTAGTTGCAAAATTACAAGCGTAAAACACACATACTTAACATTATTAAAGTCGGTGTTGGCGTAGCTAACCCGATTTTAAGCAGAATATTAAAGGTGAAAACATGAAAGTAGGATTTGTAGGTTGGCGCGGTATGGTAGGCTCGGTATTAATGGGGCGTATGCAAGAAGAGGGCGATTTTGCCAATATTAGCCCAGTATTTTTTACCACATCAAATGTGGGCGGCGCAGCGCCAAACGTGGGTGTAGATGCCCCCGCACTTAAAGATGCGTATAGCATTGACGAGCTAAAAGAGCTTGATGCGATTATCTCGTGTCAAGGTGGCGATTACACCAATAAAGTCTTCAAGCCATTGCGCGAGAGTGGTTGGAACGGTTATTGGATCGATGCCGCATCAGCACTGCGTATGGATGACGAAGCGTTAATCGTACTCGACCCTGTTAACCACAGTGTGATTGAAGACGGCTTAAAGCAAGGCGTTAAAAATTATGTAGGCGGTAACTGTACCGTTAGCTTAATGTTGATGGCCATAGGCGGCTTGTTCAATAAAGGTTTGGTAGAATGGGTAAGCGCCATGACATACCAAGCCGCCAGCGGCGCGGGCGCACAAAATATGCGTGAATTGATCACGCAAATGGGCGAGATCAAAGAAAGCGTGGCTGCTGAATTGGCCGACCCCGCCAGTGCGATTTTAGATATCGATAAAAAAGTCGCTAGCGCCATGCGTGAAGACCTATCGTGTACTCATTTTGGCCACCCTTTAGCGGGTAGTCTGCTGCCTTACATAGACAAGCAATTAGAATCTAAGCAAAGTAAAGAAGAGTGGAAAGCCGAAGTCGAGACAAATAAAATTCTCGGTACGCAAGAGCAGCCCACGCCAATAGATGGTATTTGTGTGCGTATTGGTGCCATGCGATGCCACAGCCAAGCATTAACCATCAAGCTTAAAAAAGATATCCCGCTTGAAGAGATCGAAGCGATTATTGCTGACGCCAACGATTGGGTAAAAGTGATACCCAATGATCGCGATGCATCGTTAGAAGAGCTTACGCCTACAAAAGTAACCGGTACATTATCTATACCTGTGGGCCGTTTGCGTAAAATGTCGATGGGGCCAGAGTATCTCACTGCTTTTACCGTGGGTGACCAGTTGCTATGGGGTGCTGCAGAGCCGCTGCGCCGTGTATTAATGATATTAAAAGCGTCCAAGTAATGCTTATTTAATATTTTGGGTGCCAGCATCAGCATTCGTGATTGCTGGTTTTCCCACTTTTTTTATAATCAATTACTTAACAGGTTAATAAATAATTTGGCTTTGCGTCTTTTTTTGGTTGAAAGTCGTACGCATTGTCTGCTTTACCTGCCTTTAAGTTGAAAAAAAATGGCTTATCGTGAATACTTTATATGTTATGTTATAAAAAAGTTAATATATAAATGTTTGTAAGCTTTAGATGGCGTTTTGATTAAAAAATCGCCATTTCACGGTAATTATGCCGAGTGTTTAACGGAAATGTGTTTTTTAACCTGCATATACTTTTAGGTTCTGTAAACTCATCTATAGTAATAACGATAGCCTCAACTTTATTTGACGCTTAAATTATCATTATCAACAATTGATACCAAAATCATTAAAGGATCACCCTATGATTCACCGTTTGAAAATTGCAATGGCAGCCTTGTGTCTCGCACTTTGCTCGCAAGCTGTTCTTGCTTTAGGGTTAGGCGAAGTAACCTTACTTTCAAAGCTTAATCAGCCTTTAAATGCCGAAATTGAACTACTTCAGTTGCGGGATTTAAATGAAGATGAAGTATTAATAGCATTAGCTTCTCGAGAAGATTTTGCTAGAATTGGTATCGATCGTCCTTACTTTTTAACAGATCTTACATTCAAAGCCGATTTATCCAATCCTAATAAACCTAAAGTGATTGTAAAATCTAAAAAAATTGTTCAAGAACCCTTTTTGAATTTTATAGTACAGGCCCAATGGCCTAGCGGTAAAATTTTACGTGAATATACACTTCTGTTAGATCTGCCTGTATTTTCTCAGCGTCAAGCGCCCACTATTTCTTCGGCTAATAGTGCTCCATCATTTAAAGCACCTTCACAAACACGCTCTGCAGCGCAACCTGCTAATGGTCGCACTGGTGATACTGTCACCGTCGCTCCCAATGAAACATTGTGGGAGATTGCACGTGCTGTTCGGCCAAGTAACGGTTATTCCATCCAACAAACCATGCTGGCTCTGCAACGTTTAAACCCTGATGCTTTTATCAATAATAATATTAACTTGCTAAAGAAAGGTCAGGTTTTACGTATTCCTGATGCAAATGATATTAATAATGTTAATGAGCAAACCGCTATTTCAAATGTTGCTCAGCAAAATGCGCAATGGAGTAATGATGATAGTGATGATGATTTGGGTGCTCAGCTTTCGGGTGTTAAAGAACCCGCATTACAAGAAGTGGCATCAGCATCAAATGAAGGTCGCCTGAAATTAGTTTCACCTGAAGCCTCAGTAGATAATACTGCGGGTAAATTAAGTGGTGCTGGAGACAGTCAAGCGGAAGCCTTAAAGGGCGAACTTGCTGTTACGCTAGAAGAGTTAGCGAAAACAAACAGAGATAACACTGATTTGCGCACCCAAGTGCAATCTTTAGAGGATCAAATTCAAACGCTCGAAAGCCTTATTGACGTCACTAACGAAGATATGCGTGCACTTGAGCTATCAGCGAATAAGCGTGAGCAAGAACTTTTAGAGCAACAGGAAAATTTATCAGCTGAAAAAGAAGCTGAGCTTGCCGCTCTTAAAGACTTAGCAGAGCAAACTGAAGCAGATGCAGCTCAAACGTTAGCCGACCAACAAGCGCAAGAACTCGAGAGCGCTAGTGCTCAGCAAGAAGCTACCGAGCAAGAAACTGCGACGCTGGATACGTCTAGCGATATTCAAAATACTGATCCGGTGGTTGAATCAGTCGAGCCAGAATTATCAACTGACCCTGTAGACGATTTATACAATCAAGCGCAAGAGCAAGCGTCTGAAGAAGTGGCTGTTGACCCGGTTGATGTTGAAGAGGTTAAGGTTGTTGAAGAGGCGCCTAAGCCAATTAAGGAACCTGTTAGTAAAGCGAAAAAAACATCTATTGTTGATATGCTGATTGACAATATTGTGTATATCGCTATTGGTTGTATTTTATTGATCGGCGGCTTTATCTTGTGGTTATTGTCTCGTGTTAAAAATGACGACGATGAAGATGATGAATTTGAAAGTGACTTTGATGAGTCAGCATTTTTAGCGGATATTCCTGATACAAATCAAAATGATGATACTGTTATTATGGACAGTAATGACGTATCCGCAGATGATGATTTTTCTGAAAATGAATTTGCTCCAAGTGACATCGACGTAGATTTAAATACGGATACGCATCATGTTGAGGCACAAACTTCAGATGCTGCTACCGAGTCAGAAATTTATATCTCATTAGGTCAGTTCGATGAGGCTGAAAACCTATTGCTGGATGCTTTAAGTGAGAACCCTGCTAATTTACAAGTGAAAATGAAATTACTTGAAGTGTATGCAGCTCAAAACGCCTCAGTGAAATTTAATGAGTTTTATGCTGATGTAATGGCTGCAGGAGAGCAAGCCGATATTCAAAGAGCAAATGATTTACGTGAGACAGTGGATGGTATTGATGATATTACTGTTCTTGATGACGTTGAGGAAGATAAAACAGAATTACAATTTCATTCGGAGCCTGAGGACGATACCTCGGTTTCAGAATCGACAAGTTTTGATTTGGACTTATCTGAAGAATCAGATGAGATTGATCGATTAAAGCGTGGTGGTACTTTGCCAGCCGATGAGGTCATGAGTATTGATGACTCCCTCGATCAGTTAAGTGAATCATTTGAAGAGGGTGATTTGACTGAGCTAGATCTAAGTCTCGATGATGTGAGTGATCTCGAAGATGATCTCACTTTGGATGACCTCACTTTAGATGATAATAGTGACCAAGATCATACCGAAGTGTTAAATGATACGGTTGATCTGAATAATGCTTTAAACGAGTTAGACCAAGGTGAAGATGTATTAGATAGTCGTTCTGATGTCGAAGATACTGTCGAAGTTACTGTCGAAGATACTGTCGAAGAGCTGGATCTACCTGCGTTGCATACACTAGAGTCAGAGTCTTTAGGTGAGGATGATTTACTTGCGCCAAACGATGCGAAGCCAGACATGTCAATTGATGATGAAATGGCAGAGTTGGACGCTGAATTAGATCTTGATTCTGAGCTTGATCTGGATGTAGAGGCAAGCGCTGATTCTATGTCAGGCGCGGACATGAGCGACTTGGATTTAGATTTAGACGATTTAGATGCCGAACTAGATAATGAACTAGAATCAACAAAAGATGTGGCGTCTGAAGATATCGAGGTTGATGAGAGTTTAAACCTTGATGTTCCTATTGTTGAGAGCGTGACTGACAGTAGTGACGAACTTGATGATTTGACACTCGATTTAGATGATCTAGAGCTTGAAGACGGTGGGGATGCGTTGCCTGATGATATAACGTCAGATAGCCGTATAGAGTTGGATGCTGAGCAAGAGAATGAGCTTGATCATAAAAACACAAAAGATTCAGCTGTCGACGTAGATGATTTAAGCCTTGAAGATTTGCTTGATAGCTCTCACGAGCTTGAGGGTGTAGATGCAGAGCTTGATGACCTTGAATTGGATTTACATAGTTTGGAAGAGGCAAGTGAAGGCGTCACTGCTGATGATATGTTAAGTGATCTTGAGCTTGATATAGATGACATAGATTTAGACACTGAAGACGCTACTTCTAAAGTTGAGGCGTCCGACGTTAAAGACCCGGTAGACCCATCTGATTCTTTGGATGACCTCAGCCTTGATGACTTAACGCTGGAGTTGGACGCTGAACCAGAACCATCAGACGCTGAAGAGGACCATGATTCAGATGCGTCAACGGATTTAGATGACGATGATGATTTTGGTTTCTTAAATGATAGCGACGAAATTGCGACCAAGCTTGATTTAGCTCGTGCTTATATCGATATGGGTGATCGCGGCGGAGCGAAAGAAATTATTGATGAAATTGCCGAAGAAGGTAATGACGTTCAGAAAAAAGAAGCCGCTGAACTACTGAAAAAATTGTCGTAATTTAAACGTACTGCACTTAAAAACCCTCGCTTATATGTATAGGTGGGGGTTTTTTTATTCCATAACGATTTTAATTTATATTTATCTCTATGACCTATCTATACAAGAAAAACTGTGAAATACGTGATGATGCTATTCCGCCAGAAGGCATGAGACGTATCGCCTTTCAGGTAGAATATAATGGAAGTGCGTTTTATGGCTTTCAACGCCAAAAAAACACCGAAAAAACGATTCAAGAAGCGTTGGAGAGAGCGTTGACAAGAGTGGCAAATGAGCCGATTACGCTTGTGTGTGCTGGGCGTACAGATGCTTTGGTACACGCAACTGCGCAGGTGATACATTTTGATACTTTCGCTGAACGTACAGAAGTAAATTGGGTAAGAGGTGTAAATTCATACTTGCCTACAACTATCCGTGTGATTGAGGCCCAAGATGTGGGGTTTAAATTTCATGCGCGTTTTAGTGCGCTATCGCGTACATATTCTTATTTAATGAATGCTTCTCACATTAAACCGACACATCTTGATACGCTTGTCACGTGGGTGCGCTTATATAATGAAAATCAAACAGGCTTAAATCTTGATGCTATGACCAAGGCTGCTAATCACCTTAAAGGTCATCACGATTTTACATCGTTTCAAGCGTCAGGCTGTCAAGCCAAAACGGCGACGCGTACCATGATAGATATTTATTTTGAACCACGTGGCAAGATTGTGTGTCTTAATATTACTGCTAATGCATTTTTGCAGCATATGGTAAGAAATATCATGGGGTTATTGATCAAGGTGGGTAAAGGTAAAATTGACCCTGACTACGCCTGTACGCTTTTAACATTAAAGGATCGTACTAAAGCCCCTGATACCGCCTCGCCTGATGGCTTGTATTTTGTCAGCGTGTCTTATCCTGATGCTTTAAATATCCGTTTTAAGCCACGAAAACCGATGCTGTTGTGATTGCATGTAGACCCTACATCTACTATGAGTTTCTGTTATTATAAAGGTCTTTGTGTTTTATAAGCTGTTGAGAGGCTGGGTGTGCTACAAACTAAAATATGTGGGATAGTGCATCCAGACGATGCCAGAATGGCGAGTGAATATGGGGCTAATGCGATAGGCTTGGTTTTTTATGGACCAAGCAAGCGTAACTTGAGTGATTATGGTTTAGCGCGCGACATTGCTATGGCCGCACAACCGTTTACGCAGGTTGTGGCCCTTTTTGTTAATGAGCCGCAGGTTAATATTGAGCGCATATTATCTCAGGTGCCTATCAATCTCATTCAATTCCACGGTAATGAAGATAATGCATTTTGTAGCCAGTTTGACCGACCTTTTATAAAAGCTGTAAGAATGAGGCCTGATGTAGATATTGATGATGCAGCCCTACAGTTTTTTAATGCAAAAGCGCTCCTCCTCGATGCCTATCAAAAAGGTGTTCCTGGCGGCACAGGTGCAACATTTAGTTGGGATAGAATCCCTAAAAAATGTGCTAAACCTCTTATTTTAGCAGGCGGTTTAACACCCAATAATATTGCTCAGGCGGTCAATGAAACCCCCGTTGATGCCATTGATGTCAGTGGCGGGGTTGAGCTTGACGGCCAAGCCATGCGTAAAGATCCAAACAAAGTAAAGCGCTTTATCACTAATGCGCACCAAGCATATAATTTGCGCCAGCATGCGTAGTCGTTTAGGAGTAGAGAAGTGAACAGTAAAATAGATTTTGATGCTATGCCAACCCCAGATGGGCACTTTGGTCAATTTGGCGGTCGTTTTGTGTCTGAAACCCTGATGCACGCACTCGATGAATTAAAAGAGATTTATAATCGTGTAAAAGATGACCCTGATTTTCAAGCTGAATTTGATGAGGATCTTGCTCATTACGTAGGACGCCCGTCTCCGCTTTATCACGCAAAACGCTGGTCTGATGAGATCGGCGGCGCACAGATTTATCTTAAGCGCGAAGATTTAAATCATACTGGTGCGCACAAGGTCAATAATACTATTGGTCAGGCACTTTTGGCTAAATACACCGGTAAAAAGCGTGTTATCGCTGAAACAGGTGCAGGCCAGCATGGTGTGGCATCAGCCACCGTAGCCGCGCGTTTGGGCTTAGAATGTGTTGTGTATATGGGCGCAGAAGACGTTAAGCGTCAGGCGTTAAATGTATACCGAATGAAGCTCTTGGGCGCAAAAGTAGTGGCTGTTGAATCAGGTTCTAAAACGTTAAAAGATGCTATGAATGAAGCGATGCGCGATTGGGTAACCAACGTAGATACGACGTTTTATATTATCGGCACAGTTGCAGGCCCGCATCCATATCCACAGTTAGTACGTGATTTTCAAAGTGTTATTGGCCGTGAAGCACGCGCACAATGTATAGAGCAAACGGGTAGGTTACCGGATGCACTTGTGGCATGCGTAGGCGGTGGTTCTAACGCTATTGGTTTATTCCATCCGTTTTTAGCGGATGAAGGCGTGGAAATGTATGGTGTAGAAGCTGGTGGCGATGGCATAGAGACAGGCCGTCATGCAGCACCCTTAAATAAGGGGATTCCCGGTATTTTACACGGTAACCGCACTTACCTAATGGAAGATGAGAACGGCCAAATTATCGAGACACACTCTATATCGGCTGGTTTAGATTATCCAGGCGTAGGGCCAGAGCATTCTTGGTTAAAGGATGTGGGTCGCGTTGATTATGTGGCTATTAACGATGATGAAGCAATGGAGGCTTTTCGTGAACTAACGCTTGTTGAAGGTATAATGCCTGCACTTGAAACAGCACATGCCGTCGCGTACGCTAAAAAATTAGCCAAAACAATGCCTAAAGATAAAACGATTATTATTAACTTATCAGGCCGTGGCGATAAAGACATACTAACGGTTGCCGCCATTGATGGCATTACTGTTTAGATAACATTGGATATAATTGTGAATCGAATTACTGCAACATTAACTGCGCTTAAAGAAAGCGGCCGTAAAGCTTTAGTCACTTATTTCGTCAATGGTGATCCTCGCCCAGGTATTTCATTGCCTGCTATGCATGCGCTAGTAGAGTCGGGAGCGGATATCATTGAGGTCGGTGTGCCTTTTTCAGATCCTATGGCTGAAGGCCCAACTATTCAAAGAGGGCATGAGCGCGCTTTAGAGCATAACGTCAGCTTAACGAATACCTTAGAGTTAGTAAGCGCCTTCAGAGAAACAAATACAACAACCCCTATTGTTTTAATGGGTTACGCTAACCCAGTTGAGCGCATGGGCTACGATGCTTTTGCTATTAATGCAAAAAATGCAGGCGTAGATGGCTTGCTTACTGTTGATTTACCGCCTGAAGAGGCTCCACGTTTAACTGACAAGCTTAAGGAGCAAGGCTTAGAAAGCATTTTCTTACTTGCACCTACGTCAACAGATGAGCGCATGGATAAAATAGTCAGCCTTGCCAGCGGATTTTTGTATTATGTTTCGCTTAACGGTGTGACCGGCGCTGGAAATATAGATACTGATGCAGTCAATGCGCGCGTTGATTTAATTCGCTCAAAAACTGATACACCTGTGCTTGTTGGTTTTGGTATTAAAGATGCCGAGTCAGCTAAGAAGGTGGGCGCGAATGCCGATGGTGTTATTGTGGGCTCTGTGCTTGTAAAAGCGATGGGTGAAACCGATAATCAGTCCGATGATGAAATCTGCGCAGTATTAAAAGAAAAAGTAAGTGCTATCCGTGCAGGTTTGGATTCACTTTAGATTTTTATAGTTAAATGTATTTAGTTAAGCGTATTCAGTGAAATACGCTCATATAGTTGCGGCAATGCCGTTTTGTTAAGTGATGTGGTTGTTTAGATTTACTGCGGCCTCTGTATGTTTATGTGAGAAATAGTATGAGTTGGTTAGATAAAATTGTCCCAAGTGTTGTGCGTTCTGAAGGACAAAAAAACAGCAGTAAAGTGCCTGAAGGTTTATGGAAGAAATGCCCTAAATGTGATGCCGTTTTATATCGTCCAGATTTAGATACACATTTAGAAGTGTGCCCAAAGTGCGATCATCATATGCGCATTACAGCGCGTAAGCGCTTAGATATTTTTCTCGACGAAGAAAATCGCGAAGAGATCGCTACAGACGTTTTGCCTGTTGATCGCCTGAAGTTTAAAGATATTAAAAAATATAAAGATCGAATCAGCATTGCGCAAAAGAAAACAGGCGAAACGGATGCTCTCATCGCGATGAAAGGCCAGTTACAAGGTATTGATGTGGTTACTGTTGCTTTTGAGTTTGCTTTTCATGGTGGCTCAATGGGCTATGCAGTGGGTGAGCGCTTTACTCAGGCAGCTAACGTGGCGCTTGCTGAGCGTAGACCGCTGATTTGTTTTTCTGCTACGGGTGGTGCACGTATGCAGGAAGCGCTTATTTCTTTAATGCAAATGGCCAAAACCAGTGCTGTAATTGAGCGCTTAAAACAAGCAGGTATTCCTTATATTTCTATTATGACTGATCCTGTTTATGGTGGTGTATCGGCAAGTTTAGCATTACTAGGCGATATCAATGCCGCAGAGCCAGGTGCAAGAGCGGGTTTTGCTGGGCCAAATATTATTGAACAAACCATTCGCCAAAAATTACCAAAAGGCTTTCAGCGCAGTGAGTTTCTACTTGAGCATGGCGCCATCGATATGATTATTCATCGCAAAGAAATGCGTGATCGTGTCGGCTCACTTATTGGTAAGTTTACAAACCAACAACCCAGTTTAGCGTCCAGTGACGACCTTGAGAGTGATGTGGTTGATGCTGTCGATGTTGTTGAGCCTGCCAATGTTGATGTAGATACTCCAGAAAAGACAGAAGATTAAAGGCTATTATGGCACGCTTTAACAATTTAGAGTCATGGCTCGCATGGTTAGAAACGCTTCATCCATGTGAGATCGATTTGGGATTGAAGCGTGTTTTTAGTGTGGCTTATAGGCTGGGTATTATTGAGCCAACGAGTCATGCGACGTTCACGGGTAATGCCGTGAATGCAAACGGCCGCAAGCCGCACGTGATTACCATTGCTGGTACAAACGGTAAAGGCTCATGTGTTAAAACCCTTGAATCAATCATACTTGCATCAAGTGAATACCATTCAGCTTCGCGCAGCAGTTTAAGTGATACTGTTTTTGTGAGCGCTTTTACATCTCCCCATATTTTGCATTATAGTGAGCGCATCAAATTAAATGGAGCGCCATTATTTGATATTGATATCTGCGCTCTTTTTACTGCTATTGATCAGGCTCGTGGCGATATTTCGCTCACTTATTTTGAGTTTGCTGCATTAGCGGCATTACTTGCTATGCACCGGTCTAATAGCCCTATTTGGGTATTAGAAGTGGGCCTAGGTGGTAGGCTGGATGCTGTCAATGTTGTCAACTGTAGTGTGGCGGTGATTACATCTATCGGTCTTGATCATCAAGCATGGTTAGGTGATACCGTAGAAGAGATTGCTCGAGAGAAAGGCGGGATTATGCGTGTCAATACGCCCGTTATATTTGGCAGCCAAAACATGCCGAGTGTCTTGAATCAAGCTGCTTGCGCGTTAAACGCTAAATCGTATCAGCAGGGCAAAGATTATCTTATTCATACGCAAGATGCTGCCCGTCATGTGATCAAAATTAACAACAATGACTATATATATTCAAATTTTGGTTTGCCAATAGAAAGTATTGCCGCCGCTATTATGGCCTGTAATATTCTTAATCTACCGTTACAGTTAGAAGCAACACAGCAAGCGCTAAATGACTTATGTTTAGAGGGGCGATTTGAAATAATACGTCATCGAAACGCCATATTTATTTTAGATGTTGCGCACAATATGATGGCAACGCAGCATTTTGCCCAAAATTTATTATCTTATAAAAACAGTACTCATTATCACTCAGAAGAAGTGACAGCGATATGTGGCATGATGGCAGATAAAGACATTAGTGAAAGTTTGACGCCACTGGCGAGTATTATTTCGAATTGGATTTGCTGCGATATACCTAATAATACGCGCGCTGAATCAGCAGATAATCTTGCCCAAATAGTAAAAAATATCACGCCTCTTTCAGGCAGTATCATAACGAAAAAAAGTGTTACTAAGGCAGTAGAGTCTATTATTGATCAGCAGTATCATCAAGAAGAACCAACTCGGTTAACCATTTATCCTATATTTGGATCATTCTTCACTGTTAGTGCAGCAAAAATAGCATTGAGAGGTAAAAAATAATATATATGGAGCTAACCAAGTGGACGATAGTTTAAAACAGCGTGTTGTAGGCGGTTTGGTTGTCTTAGCTCTAATAGTTATTTTTATTCCTGTTCTATTTAATAGCGAGCATATTGAGCCATTATCAAAAGTGACGCAGATTCCCGCTATAGAGCCTCGTTCGGTACCAGATATGACTTTCCCTGATATAGATACAAATAGTGTGTTTGATCAAGCTAAGCCCGCTGATCATATTTTTGTGCCTAAAGAAGATGACGCTATTAATGTCACCCAAGCGTTTGAAGAGTCGGCGCAAATTAAAGGCACATCACGTGATAAAGATGGTGTGCCTATCGCTTGGGTGCTCCAAATTGCAAGTTTCAAGCAGAAAGATAAAGCCGCGCTACTTGAGCAGCAGTTATTAGGTGAGGGTTACACGGTATTCACTAAAACGTCACATTCACAAAATACTCAAAAGATACGTGTATTTGTTGGGCCTAAGCTCGATAAAAAATTACTGTTCATTGCGCGTGACAAAATTGAAAAAAAATACAAACTAAAAACATTACTTATTCGATCGAAACCCTAAAGTGCCTTACCTGTATACTCTATTTATTCACTAAATAGGGCTGATATGTCATGCTCTTCAGTCCACTGTTTAAGTAAGAGTATTTCTTTTTTGAGTGTGTCAATTTGTTTTTTTATATCACCAAACACACCGTTTTTTATAGCGACATCTACGTCTTTAGCTGCTTTACGTAATCGCGGTACGCCGGTATAGCAACAGCCCCCAAAAAGTTTATGTGCTGCTGCTCCGATACTGTTTAAATCGTTCCCAGTACTTATTGTGTTTAATGTATCGTCTAGCGATGCAATGAGCATTTCTAGCATTTCTGCTGCTAGTTTAGCGTTATTATTGGTAAGTTTTATGCTTTGTGAAATATCAACGACCTTTAATTCTTTTTTAATGTTTTTTGGGTTAGTCGTAATGTTTTCTTCGGGTTTGGGCGCATAGTAAGACGTGACTTCTAATTGCTTACCTGTCCATTTTTCTATGGTGTGCCTTAATTCAGCTTCGTTAACTGGTTTGCTCAATGCATCGTCAAGGCCGGCGAGTAAAAGCTCTTTTTTCTGTTCGCTTACAGCATGTGCTGTTAACGCAATAATGGGCGTTCTATTAATGTTCTTTTTGTTTTTTTCTAGCGTGCGTAGTTTTGTTGTTGTTTCAAAGCCATCCATGATGGGCATTTGGATATCCATAAAAATAATATCAAAGTGGGCGCTTGCAAAGCCATCTAACGCTTTCTGTCCACTATCAAAGCTAATAACCTGCGTGTTTAATTCTTTTAGAAGTTCGCTAACTAGCTTTAGATTGGCATGATTATCGTCTACAACCATGACTTGCAATGTTTCAGTCATGGTTTCGGACCTCTGTGTGAATATGTTCTCTTTTATCTGTGAGGGTTTGTTTTGAATATTCAGTTTTCGACAAATACTAGAGTGCAATGCAGTACTAAAAATGGGTCGACTAATAAAAGCATGCTTAGTATTGATCAACATAGGTTCAAGTAAACGCTGCACACTGTTTTTAGCAATAATAAAAACAGGTACGTCGAGTGCAACTTCAATATTAATAATATGTTGAATAAGTGTGTTTTTATCTTTAAGGGAGTGATCGTTGTAAGTATCTATAATGACAAATGTGACAGGGTTCTTTTTACTTAAATTATCGCCTATCTCTATCATTTTAGCCAGTGAACTGGCTTGTGTTGTGGTAACTCCCCAGCCGTCTAGATAATGGTTACATTCTTCATTTTTCTCGGTACATTCGTTGTAAATTAATGCGTGGACGTTACGAAGTGAATCGTATAAAAAAAGTTGTGATTGATTAACATTTAAATTACGACCTATGGCAACAACAAACGATACTTCTGTACCTACGTTAACTTGGCTTTTCACATGAATAGAGCCATGCATTTTTTCAATAAGCCCTTTAGTAATGGCCAGCCCTAAGCCTATTCCACCGTTTAAACGATTCTCAGAAGTATCTAGTTGTACAAATGGGTTAAATATTTTTTCGTGTAGCTCTTCAGAGATGCCCATGCCTTTATCGGTAATGGTGAAGCGTAGGCTGAAATGATTTTTTATTATTTGGTCTTTATTTACTGTAATAATAATATTACCGTTCTCGCTAAACTTGATCGCGTTAGAGATAATATTTCCTAATATTTGCTTAAGCCTTAACGGATCACCTAGTAGCTGTTCAGGTATGTTGTGATCTATGAAAGTTAGGATTTGTAGGTTTTTTTCTTCAGATATTTTCACATATTGTAAGAGGGTTTCATTCATTAACTCTCGAAGTTTAATGGGCTTGTATTCTAAATTTAATGTGCCAATATCAAGTTTTGAAAAATCAAGAATATCGTTCATTGTTGTGAGCAAGCCTTCTGCAGATTGCTCTATAGTGTATAGGTATTCTTTTTGCTGTATGTCGAGCGATGTTTTTTTAAGTAGGCGTGTAAACCCCATAATACCATTTAATGGGGTGCGAACTTCGTGTGAGGTGTTGGCTAAAAACCGGCTTTTTATGCGGCTTTCTTTTGTGGCTGATTTTTTTGCAATGTCGAGTTCGATATTTTGGCGCTCAACGGTTTCTAGTGTTTCGCGTAGCTCTAATGTGGACCTTTCTAGATCGTTAATAGCCTCTTCAGATATATTTTTTTGTATATCACTGAGCTTATTAATCATTTTAGTTAGAGGCTGAAAGGCTTTAATGTTTATATGCTTGATTTTCTTATCGTAATTATACCCAATCAGGTTACTGACTCCTTGTTCGAGTATATTAATGGAGTGCATTAAAGAGCGGCTAAATGCGGATAGGCATAATTGTAAAGTAATCATGCTCATAAAAAAGACACATAAAATAATAATAAGGCCTTCATAACGATTTGCTTTAAACAGTGTCTTATTAATACCGAGAATAACGGCTGTTTCATTGGCGACTAAAAAATGCGTAAAGTACTGATTATCTAATTCAAAAATTTCATGTATATCCGTATTTTGGGTAGCTTTTAATAGCGTTGAAATAGGGATGCTAATAGGTAAGCCTTTTTTAAATACAATCTGTTTATTAACATCAATAATGTGTATGTTATTGAAAGCAGGGATGGCCAATAATGATTCTGACGCCATGGCGAGTAAAGTATGTTTGTTCTTACTTTTTTTGGCCATGTAATTAATTGACACAAGCTGGTGAGCAATATGTATTTGTGAATCCATATTTTTTTTGAGCGCGCGCGCCGACAAAAAGCTAAAGGCGATTACGAGTGCTAAGCACGCCGCTACAACAGGTAATGCAATAGCTTTAAGTAAATCCATATGTAAAAAATGGTTTTTCATAGAAGGTCTCTGTTCTGTCGGCGCTATTAATCGCCTAATGCTGATTGATTACGTATAATGCTTTTTTATTTATTGGGTGGCGCAGTATTTTATTGCGGCAATACGTTTTCAAAAATTTTGTTAGCCATGTTTTATAGTAATAGCATGCATGTTAAAGGTTTTTTATGCAATTCCCTACAATAGAATCCTGTATTGGCTCTACACCTTTGGTTAGGCTTCAGCGTTTGACCGAAGGCCTAAATAGTACTGTATTAGTCAAGCTTGAGGGCACAAATCCCGCAGGATCGGTCAAAGACCGGGCGGCTTTGTCTATGATATTACAAGCGGAAAAAGCAGGAAGAATCAATATTGGTGACACCCTTATAGAAGCAACAAGTGGTAATACAGGTATTGCTTTGGCTATGGTGGCAGCTGTAAAAGGCTACAACATGGTATTAATTATGCCAGACAATTCAACGGCTGAGCGTAAAGCGGCTATGACGGCCTATGGTGCTAAACTCATTCTTGTGTCTAAAGAAGAGGGAATGGAGGGCGCACGCGATTTAGCTCAGCGTATGCAAAAAAATGGCGATGGTCTGGTACTGAATCAATTTGGTAATACTGACAACCCTTTGGCGCATTATACTACGACCGGCCCCGAAATATGGCATCAAACACAGGGTGAAGTTACGCACTTTGTGAGCTCGATGGGTACAACTGGCACCATCGTCGGCACATCACAGTACTTAAAAGAGCAAAATCCCGGTGTGCATATTACGGGGCTGCAACCCGAAGACGGAGCGGCTATTCCAGGAATACGCAAGTGGCCTAAAGAATATTTACCCACTATTTTTAGTGATAAAAACATCGATAATGTCGTTAATATGACTCAACTAAAAGCTGAAACGACAATGCGAGCGCTTGCGAAAAGAGAAGGTATATTTTGTGGTGTGTCATCAGGTGGCTCTGTCGCGGCCGCTCTTGATATTGCCGCATCTGTTGATAATGCGGTTATTGTGGCAATTATATGTGACCGCGGTGACCGTTATTTATCAACCGGTTTGTATGATTAAAGTAGAGTAAGACATAAGTGCAGTGATAGTTAGGGTGCAACCTAAAACGAGATTGTCAATCGCCATGCGGTTTTATACACAGGATAGAATATGGTTCAAGTAAGAGAAACTCGCCCCCAAACCGAGTCAGGCGAACTGGATGTTCGCGAATGGATCACACGGCTTCAAGAAACCGTCACCATTTCATCTAAAAATGTTGAGCTGTTAATACAGGCTTATGAGCTTGCTAAAGAGCTTGAAGTGATCGAAGGCGATAAAGTTATTGGATGGGGGAAGGGCTACACCACGCTGAATGCGGGTCTTGATATGGTCGAAATGTTGGCCAGCTTACAGCTTGATGCGAAATCATTGGTCGCAGGGCTACTTTATCGTAGTGTGCGCGAGGGAAAGGCTACTCAAGTAAAAATAGAAGCTGATTTTGGTCGTAATGTCAGTCACTTGATTGACGGTGTGCGTCAAATGGCGGCTATAAGCCGTTTGAGTAATCACTCTGGTGAGGCCGTTTTTGGCCAGCAGTCGCAAGAGCAAAGTGAAAACGTTCGCCGTATGTTGGTTGCTATGGTTGATGACGTTCGTGTGGCTCTTATTAAGTTAGCTGAGCGAACCTGTGCTATGCGCGCTATCAAAAATGCGAATTTAGAAAAGCGCCAGCGTGTCGCACGTGAAGTATCCGAAATATACGCCCCTCTTGCACATCGGTTAGGTATTGGTCAGATTAAGTGGGAGTTAGAAGACCTCTCATTTCGGTATTTACGCCCTTACGATTATAAGTATATAGCCAAGCTGTTAGACGAGCGTCGTTTAGACCGACAGGAATATATCGAGCAAGTTACCGAGCTTGTTCATAATAAACTGACCGATGAAAACATCGCGTCAGATGTTTCTGGGCGGGTTAAGCATATTTACAGCATTTGGCGCAAAATGCGCCGTAAAAATATAGGTTTTTCAGAAGTATACGATATTCGTGCTGTGCGTATTTTGGTTGGTAGTGAGCGTGAATGCTATGCGGTGCTAGGTATTGTGCATGCTCTATGGCGCAATATTCCTATGGAGTTTGATGATTATATTGCCAACCCAAAAGAGAATGGGTATCGCAGTTTACATACGGCTGTGCATGGCCCGAATGGTCGTGTACTAGAGGTACAAATTCGGACTCACTCTATGCATGAAGAAGCCGAATTTGGTGTCTGCGCCCACTGGGTGTATAAAGACGCCGAAAAAGGGGAGGGAGAGGCCAGTTACGAAAGTAAAATCACATGGTTGCGTCAAGTATTAGAGTGGCATGAAGAAGTGGGCGGGACACCGTGGGATGACCACCTAGGGCAAACTGTTGAGCAAGATCGCATTTATCTTTTTACCCCTGACGGTCATGTGATTGATCTCCCTGAAAATGCAACACCGGTTGATTTCGCTTTTCGAATTCACTCCGACGTTGGTTTAAAATGCCGTGGCGCAAAAGTTAACGGTCGAATTGTACCGCTCAACCATCCACTTAAAACAGCGGATCAGATTGAAATATTGACCGGTAAGCGCGAGTCACCTAGTCGTGATTGGCTTAATCCAGGTTTGGGTTACGTAACGACTTCGCGTGCCCGTGCTAGGTTGTATCATTGGTTTAAATTACTCGACCGAGATCAAAACATTGCCGATGGTCGTGCAATGCTAGATAAAGAATTTAAGCGCTTAACGGTTAAAGAGCTAGATTATGACGAGTTAGTCGCTGCACTGAGTTTAAAAACATTGGATGATTTGTATGCGGCTGTCGGTATGGCTGACATGAGCGTTGAGCGCGTGCTGAATACCGTGCAAAAATTGTCTTCAGATACTCAGCCTGAGCAACCTGTCATTTCAATAGTGGGCAAGGCCACAACAGATGGCTCCGCGGATGTTTTTATTGATGGTGTGGGCGGATTGCTGTCTCAAGTGGCTCAGTGCTGCTCTCCTGTACCTGGCGACAGTATTATTGGCTTTATTACACAGGGGCGTGGGGTATCTATTCACCGGCATGATTGCGCCAATATTATACAGCATCAGGCAAAAGAGCCCGATCGTATTATTACCGTTAATTGGGCGGATGCTCCAAGCCAACTCTACTCCGCCACGATACTGATATCGGCATTTGATCGTCATGGTTTATTGCGCGATATTACGATGCTATTAGATCGTGAAAAAATTAACGTCAGCGCAATGCATACGTTATCGAACAAAGAAGAGAACACCGTAGAGATGGCCTTAACCATCGAGATTCCAGATTTTGGTGCGCTAAGTCGGGTATTTTCTAAAATTAGTCAGTTGCCAAATATTACATCTGTTAGCCGAAAGCAATAACAATATACGCTTATAAAGCTTGGGCGTATTGTTTCTACAGCCATAAAAAAACCCCTTAACGAGTCTCTCACTAAGGGGTTTTTTATGCCGTATGATAATACTAGTAAAAAGCTATCACGCAGGTCATTCCAACAATAGATAGCACGACGGTGTAAGGTAAAGCCATCCAAACCATCTTACCGTAGGATAATCGAATTAAAGGAGCCAGAGCCGACGTGAGTAAAAATAGAAACGCCGCTTGGCCATTTGGTGTAGCTACGCTGGGTAGATTCGTGCCTGCATTAATAGCAACGGCTAGCACTTCAAAGTGCTCGCGTGTAATCGTGCCTTGATCTAAGGCCGCTTTTACTTCATTTATATAAACCGTTGCCACAAAAACGTTATCACTGATCATGGATAGCACCGCATTGGCCACAAAAAACATACTGCCTTGAATATTTGTATCGAGCGATAATACTAATTGTGTGATCGGTTCAAACAAATGTTGCTCATGAATAACCGCAACAATGGTAAAAAAGACAACCAGTAGCGCTGTAAAAGGCAGCGCTTCTTCAAAGGCATGGCCAATTTGGTGTTCTTCAATAATACCGTTAAAGGCGGTTAATAAAACAATAATCATTAAGCCAATAAGGCCCACTTCAGCCAAATGTAAAGCCAGTGATACACATAATACAAGTGCAATAACACCCTGAATAATGAGTTTGGTTGCGTCAGATTTAGTACGTTTAGCCGACTCTTTCTTGTCAAAGTCAACCAGAATATCCCTGACAGCTTCAGGTAGTTTTGCACCATAACCAAAGATTTTTGTTTTCTCTAAAACAACACATGTGATTAAACCAGCAAATAAAGCGGGTAAAGATATGGGCGCCATTTGTATATAAAATTCAATAAAGTTCCAGTCGGCTTTTTCTGCTATCAATAAGTTTTGAGGCTCGCCGACTAATGTTGCAACACCGCCTAATGCCGTGCCTACGGCACCATGCATAATCAGGCTGCGTAGAAATGCTCTGAACGCATCTAAATCATTACGATGTAAGTCATTGACATTACTATCGCAGGTATGATCATGTTTAACATTATTCGCGTTGGACGCAAAGCTGTGGTAAACCGAATAGAAGCCAACGGCCACACTAATTAATACAGCTGTTACAGTGAGTGCATCTAAAAAGGCCGATAAAATAGCCGCGACAAGTGAAAACATCAGTGATAAAGCTGTTTTTGAGCGAACTTTGATCAGTAGCTTGGTAAAAACAAAAAGGAGTAAATCCTTCATAAAGTAAATGCCAGCAACCATAAACATTAGTAGCAAAATAACTTTAAAGTTGGCCTGCACCTCATCAAACACCATGTGCGAGTCAGTTAGGCCCAGCACGACCGCTTGAATGGCAAGCAAGCCACCAGGTTGAAGTGGGTAGCACTTAAGCGCCATGGCAAGAGTAAATATAAACTCAGCAATAAGTACCCAGCCTGCAATAAAAGGGTCGATTTGTACCAAAACAATATTAATGACAAGGCAAAAAACGATGGCTTTCTTATACCATAGTGGCGCCTGGCCTAAAAAATTATGCCATAAAGAGCGTGTCATAGAGGGTTGCATTTAAGTATCCTTAAAAAGTCGATTAGTATTTAGAGCTGAAGATTTAATAGAGTTGTAAGCTAAAAAGTATCAAATATTCCGGCTGCAGAGTTAATTGCACAAGAACGTTATCCATAAGCGTGTATGCACATAAACCAGAACCCTCTATATGAATAGCTTAGATCAATTAGTGGGTTTTGGGTGTGTGTTGATTTTAAGGCGCTGAATGCGCTTAAAGCGTGGCGCTTAAACGGCGAAAAAGGGTCCGCCTTATCATTTGGCGGCATTATCGCTGATTGTTGACTAATAGCCAAATGGTATGTGGAATTAATTTCTTTACAATAGATTGCAATAAATCTCACCCTTAAATGCATAACGATTTAAGCCGTGGCGCTTTATTATTCATTTAGCCCTAAATAAAACGGCATCCCAAAAAAACGGCTCAAACGTGCTGTCATTTATATATTACAATATAGGTATCTGGTAAAAATTTAATTAACATGCGTTGTTTTGTGAAATATGTCGTCGTGTTGAGTTACACATTCACGTTGGGCTATGTCACTATGGCGTATTCATTTAGAGCTATAGTATTTGTAGTAAAACACTATAGACTTTCTCTTTTGCCATTATTGGGCCAAAGCTAGACAAACATATAAGGATACAGCGTGGATCTTTCTGATTCAGTTAATTTACAATCACTGAGTATTGTTCGTGACGAGCTTGTTGTCACTATCGAAGAGGCGGCAAGGTCGCTCGAAGACTTTGTTACCAACAATCACGAAGAGAAAAGCCTACAAGCGTGCATTGATTGTATTAAGCAAATTCGTGGTTCATTGAGCCTCTTGCAGCTAAGTGGTGCCAAAGCACTGGCCGATGAACTACTCGAAAGCGCCAACAATGTTACGCCCGCTGATACCAGCTCACTTGCCCAGCAGCACCTCGATATAATAAGCAGTACGTTTTTTGTTCTATCACGTTATTTAGAATATGTGCAACATAATGGCAGGCAGGTGCCTGCATTGTTGATTCCTCACATGAATGATCTACGCCAGTTGCGGGCCAAACCTCCCTTCACAGAAAGTCATTTCACTGATATGAATATCAGCGGCTCTTTAGATGTGCCAAAAGTAGACAAGCCTAGCTTAAATGCCAAGGTGTTTAAAGCGCACATACGTCGATTACGCTGCATGTATCAGATTGGTTTTTTATCGCTTATTAAGGGTGAACAAAAATCGAGTTCATTAAAAATGATGCAGCGCGCGTGTTCTCGTATATTGCAAACCTGCGGCCATGATCAACCTAAATCCGAATTATGGTGGCTATCGCAATGTACATTTGAGGCCATGGATGAAGCCGATATGGCTTTCTTTCCTGCGCGCAGTATTATTCTGAGCCGTATTGATCGTGAGATTTATGCTCTTGAGAAAGACCCAGCCTCTATGAGCCAGGCGCCAAATGAAGCTATTGTCAAAGAGTTGAGTTATTTGTTGCTTCTATCTGGGCATCAAAGCCAAGCAGCAGACGTTATCAAAAAAGGGTATAGCCTACCCGAGATACATTACAATGACCGTGATTTAGATAAAGAGCGTAACCGTTTGCGCGGACCAAGCGCCCATACCGTTGCCTCGTTAGCCAAAATACTGCGTGAAGAAGTGGCCAATATTAAGAAAGTTTTGGAGTCATCGTCGCAAGCCGCCGTGGGCGTTATTGATGATTTAGATGGTTTCATTGGTTCACTTTTGAAAGTGGCTGACATATTAGGTGTTGTCGGCTTAAAGCCCGCAAGTGATGCGCTCAAAGACGAAATTAAGGTCATAGAAACGTGGCGCTCGCTTGATGACGGCCCTGAGCACGAAGCGCTTCTTCAGGTCGCAGATACGTTATTGTATGTTGATAGCTCTGTTTCGGCATTAGAGTCATCCTGTGTAGATGCTGATTTACTGCAAGAAGCGACTGAAATAGCCAAAAAGAAAATTATTGCAGCCAGTGAATTAAGCCAAGCAAAAGCCATTGTTTTAGAAGAGTGTCAAGCCGGCATTATGCTCACTAAAAGAGCGATTAGCTCTTTTAGTGAGACGGACTTTGATGTGAGTCATATCAGTAATATTGCTAAAACTCTTCATTCTGTACGCGGTGGTTTGGCCATGCTTAAAAAGCAGCATGCCGCCGACCTCATGTTTTTATGCGCAAGTTTTGTTGAAGATGTTTTATCCGTGCAAGATAGTCACCCTGCTGCGATTAAAGAGTTACTTGAAACGTTCGCCGACGCTATCGTAACACTTGAGTTTTATATCGACTCAGCTAACCATCAAGGGGTAATGAATGAAGCGGTGCTTTCATCGGCCGAAGAAAACCTTGCCGCCCTTGGCTATAAAATAGAGAAATAACTCACTCGTGTCTGATCATAATTTATCGTTAACCGAGTTTGATGCCTCCACCGCTCAATGGTTTGTTTTGGTCGATGAGTCAAACTCGGTGCTGGTATCACGCTGCCAGAGCCAGTTTCTTATCCCACTTTCATCACAATTTAAGGCATTATCGTTATTCACCTTACCGTTATCTACCTATAAAGGCGACAGTGTCTCGGTTTTGTACATCAAAAAAAATCATACTTTCACCCATGAAAACTGGGAATGGACAAGCCTTAAACGTTTACTCGACGTGCTCCCTGCTAACATCTTTAATGTACTTGGGCGGGCGGTACAACTTGTACGCTGGCAATTAGATCATCAATTTTGTGGTCGTTGCGGTTTACCAACTCAACCTTTAGATGGTGGTCGAGCACATGGCTGTAACGTGTGTAATATTTTGAATTACCCACGTATTTCGCCTTGTGTTATCGGATTGGTTTCGCATGGTGATCAATGCCTGCTTGCCCACAATAGCCGACACCCAGAAGGTATGTACAGTACATTAGCGGGCTTTATCGAGGCTGGCGAAACAGCCGAGCAAGCCTTTGCTCGTGAAGTATTTGAGGAGGTAGGCATTAAGGTAAAAAATATTACCTATTTGTGTTCTCAGCCTTGGCCGTTCCCTGGACAATTAATGTTAGGTTTTCATGCTCACTATGATTCAGGCGACATCAATGTCGATGGCAATGAGATACTGCATGCGCAATGGTTTGATGTGCACCAGTTACCTAGTATTCCTCGTGTCGGCACTATTTCGTACGATATTATTCAACAATTTATAGCAAGTTTAAGAAGGTAATATGTCTTTAGGTATCTTATTTATATTGGGTCTTATGGCCGCCATCCCTGCGTATTTTGCGTTTAAATGTCTGAGGGTTACACCGTGGTTTAGCGGGTGGTTGCGGGGTACTATTGGTTTATCCCTTCTAGCCATCAGTGCTTTTTGTGTTGTTATAGCTGTCGATGTTATGTCGTACAAGCCACTGTTAAATGACAAGTCAATTGGTACGCTTGAGATTAAACAGCTCAAAAATCAGCACTTTAGTGTGGAGTTTTCGCAAGTGGGTGCGGACAAAAAGCAAGTTTATTCCATAGTCGGGGATATGTGGCAACTTGATGCCCGTGTTTTTACATGGTCAGACAGCCTAGCCATTGTGGGTGTGAAACCCACTTACCGCCTAGACCGCTTATCGGGGCGGTATTTTTCTGTTGAGCAAGAGCAAGATAGCCGTAGGTCGATATTTGAAATCCCAAGCGAGCACTCATATTTTGATACATGGACATGGCTAAATGATAATAAAGGGGTTGTCCCTGGGGTAGATACCGCGTACGGTACGGCTGTTTACTTGCCATTAGCCGATGGCGCACTGTACGAAGTTTTATTGTCAAATAAAGGCTTGGTGGCCAAGCCACTCAATAAACTTGCAGAAGCCGCTGTTAACGAATGGCAGTAAAGCCAGTTATTCATCATGTACACTTAAATAGCATCAACAAAAAGCAATAGCATAGAGGTAGGACCATTTTGGAATTTATAAGCGAGTATGGCCTTTTTTTGGCCAAGTCAATGACTGTCATTATTACAGTGGGCATCATTGTATTTATCATTATTGCCGCATCGTCTAAAGGCGATGGGGAGTCGGCGGGTAAAATAGATATCAAAAAAGTGAACGACAAATTCGACGATGTTGTTGACCTTTTAAATGACGCCATTATTGATGAAGACGTAAGACAGCAGCAGCGTAAAGCCGAAAAAAAGCAGTTGAAAAAAGATCAAAAAGAAAAGAAAAAACAAGCTAAAAAAACGGCTTCTGTTAAATCATCCGATACAGAAGAAGAGAAATCACCTGAAAAACCTCGCGTCTTTGTTACAAGTTTTGATGGCGATGTTAAAGCATCAGAAGCAGAAGAGCTGCGTGAAATTATTACCGGCATTTTATCGGTAGCCAAACCTACCGACGAAGTAGTGGTTAAGCTTGAAAGCCCGGGTGGCATGGTTCATAGCTATGGTTTCGCCTCTAGCCAGTTAGCGCGAATTACTGAAAAAAATATCCCGCTCACTATTTGTGTCGATAAAGTAGCCGCAAGCGGTGGCTACATGATGGCCTGTGTTGCGGATAAAATTATTAGTGCGCCGTTTGCCGTTATTGGGTCTATTGGTGTGGTGGCGCAGTTGCCTAATTTCCATAAGCTGCTCAAGAAAAACGACATTGATTACGAAACACTCACAGCCGGTGAATACAAGCGTACGCTAACGGTATTTGGCGAAAATACCGACAAGGGCCGTGAAAAGTTTGTAGAAGATCTGGAGCAGACGCATACGCTGTTTAAAGATTTTATTCGCGAGCATCGCCCGATTGTCGATATAGAAAAAGTGGCTACAGGTGAAATTTGGTTTGGTTCTCAGGCTATTGAGCAAAAGCTGATAGATAAAATACAAACATCCGATGCATACATATACGATTTACATAAAAAAGCTGATATTTTTGAGCTCTCGTTTGTCACAAAACAGACCTTAGCCGAAAAATTAGGCATAGGCGTTGAGGCCTCAATTACACGTGTCTTTAATCGTTTTTGGCAATACTCGCAAACAAAGTTTTTCTAGCTTATTCGCTTGGCTGAAGTCTATTAGCCAGTGATAAATAAAAACGGCGCAATAAGCGCCGTTTGATTCTGATTGATAATAATGTTTTATACCTTAACGCCTGATAACACCCACACTCAACCCTTCAATGCTAAAGTTACTTTCGCGTAGATCGACTTCGATAATGTCAAAGTCGGGGTTTTCAGGTATCAGTTGCACAATCGCTTTGTTTTTTTCGCGTTTGTAGCGCTTTACCGTGACTTCATCGTCAATACGGGCAACAACAATATCGCCGCTGCGGGCTGTGCTGGCTTTATGCACGGCTAATAGGTCACCGTCTAAAATACCTACATCTTTCATGCTCATTCCCTGTACTTTTAACAAGTAATCAGCATGGGGTTTGAATAAGTCGCTAGGAATATTGTGGTAATCATGAATATTTTCAGCCGCTAAGATAGGGTGTCCCGCTGCCACTTTGCCCACTAACGGTAAGCCTTTATTGGTTTGTACTAACCGAATACCTCTTGATGCGCCGGGTACTATTTCAATAGCGCCTTTTTTGGCTAAAGCTTTAATGTGTTCTTCAGCAGCATTCGCCGATTTAAAGCCCAGTGTTTTAGCAATTTCTGCCCGTGTAGGTGGGTAGCCAGTATCTTCTATATGGTCTTCTATTAATGATAAAACTTGTTTTTGACGCGCTGTTAAAGCGTACATAAAATGCTCCAATCCAAGTAGCCAGAAGGCATGTTTTTTTATACAGTTTATGTGATTATATACAGTACGTAGTTTTAAACAAGCGCTCTCATTGTTTAACAAAGTTACGCTTGTTTTAATATCAAAAAAATTAGGGGTGCCGTAGCCTCATGGTTACGTTTAGCATGTTATTATTTATTATTATGTTTAAATGAGTATACCTAATGGAATCTACTGAACACTTATCGTCGCTTGGCCCTTGTATTATTGATATTCAAGGCACGACACTGACTGCATCTGAGCAAGCCCTCATAGCGCAAAACGCTGTGGGTGGTGTGATTCTATTTACGCGAAACTTTGAAAGTTATACGCAGTTACGTCAGTTGGTTGCCGATCTTCGTGGTATTAACTCCCGTTTAGTGATTGCCGTAGATCATGAAGGTGGTCGTGTGCAGCGTTTTAAAACAGGGTTTACGCGTATTCCTGCTATGCAAAATTTCTTACCGTTATACCAGCAAGAGCCAGAAGCAGCTTTGCAATTACTGACCGATGTCGGTTGGTTAATGGCCGCTGAGCTATTAAAAGTAGGCATTGATATTAGCTATGCGCCTGTTTTAGATGCCGATCAAAATCTCAGTGATATTATCGGTAACCGTGCTTTCTCTCCTCACCCTGAAGATATTACACATATGGCGGGGGCGTTTATGCAGGGTATGCATGAGGCGGGTATGGCCACCACAGGTAAGCATTTTCCTGGGCATGGTAGCGTGGTCGAAGACAGCCACATTACACTACCTATAGATCCTCGTGATTTTACTCGCATTGAACAGCACGACTTGATTCCTTTTAGTATGTTACTGCACGAGTGTAATGCTTTGATGCCAGCCCATATTATTTTTTCTCAAGTCGATAGCCAGCCAGTCGGCTTTTCTCGCATTTGGCTTCATGATATTTTGCGTGAAAAAATGGGCTATAAAGGCGTGATTTTCAGTGATGATTTGTCCATGCAGGGTGCCGCAGGTGTCGGCAGTTATACGCAGCGAGCCCAAGCAGCCATGCAAGCCGGTTGTGATGCCGTTATAGTGTGTAATAACCCTAAAGGTGCTGAAGAGGTGGTGCGCGCGTTATCGCAGCCCAAGTTTTTATCGCAACGCTTACCGTCTATGTTGGCGCAAACTCCCCCAGCCGATTTTAGTGATTTGTTTGAGCAGGTGAGATGGCTTAAGACAAAAGCGTATTTAACCGAATGGCTTTAACCCTGTTTTTATGCTGTTTAAATCTAGTGCTGTTTTTATCCGAGGTGCCTGGCATTATGTTCAATTCACGGGGCTTTCACCTAACCAATACTGCTGTAATTAATATAGTAGTACCCTCAATTAACGCTTTTAATAAGAGATCTTATGTTCGAGCCACCCAAAACATATCAGCAGGCATTGAGCCAAGCGCACCAATTGTATAACTTCGATGACGTCAACCGTTCTATTAAAACCTTGTGTACAAAAATCAAAGCGCATTATGCAAAAGTAGAGCGTAACTTTGAGCCACCATTACACGCGCCTTTAGTGGCCTTGACTGTCATGAATGGTGGGATGATATTTTCAAGCTTAGCGTTGATGCAGTTAGGCGTCACACTTGAGTGTGACTACATTCACGCGACCCGCTATGCACATAGCCAAACAGGCGGCGATTTAGCGTTATTGGCCGAGCCAAAAATGGATTTACATGGTCGCTGCGTACTATTGTTAGATGATATCTATGATGACGGTATCACACTGGCGCGTGTCAAACAGTATTGCTTAGACCGTGGTGCTATTGATGTACAAACAGCCGTATTGATTTATAAAGATAAGCACCGTACTGGGCAAGCTATCGCGCCGCCTGATTTTGACGCGCTACGCGTGCCTGATAAATTTATTTTTGGTATGGGCATGGATGCGAGTGGTCTATACCGCAATGCACCAGGCATTTATTATTTTGACGAGACAGCCTAATGCATACTTCTTCATCTCTCACATCTTCTTCACTATCTGAGCCTTCTATGTGTGTGGCTATTATTGGCGGCTCGGGGTTTAGCTCTCTTTTTTTGGGTGCAAACGCTCCTGATTCAGCGTCTGAACTTAATAACAAAGAGACGCATTTTATTATTCAAACAGCCTTTGATGCTCAGGAGACACCTTATGGTAGCGTAGAAGGGTTAG
>CAKZUG010000118.1 GCA_937920545.1 uncultured Saccharophagus sp. | reverse complement strand
TGTCTTCATTACTCCAAAAATCATGCTTGTCTTTCTGGCAAAAAGGACACATCTCTTTACCTTGTCCATGACCAGCCATTATTTTAACTGCTTCGCCTAGCTGCATTACGTATGCCTCTATCTCGATGAATTTTACGCTCGCCTACCCATGAATAACGGGCACCATTATTTTTTACTGCCGCCCATACACTGTGGCGATTCAAACGAGCGGCTGTTTTTAGCCCATTGCGCAGGTGTAAATAAATGCAGCGATAACGCATGCACTGGGCCATCTAGCTCTTCAGATAAACAACTGTACACAGCTTGATGGCGTTTTACAGGTAGCAAGCCTTCAAAGGCATCGCTTACACAAATAACTTTAAAGTGGGTTTCTGAGCCTTTGGCCACGTTATGCATGTGGCTTTCATTTTCGATGATGCATTCAATCGGCGAAAACGTGCTGGTGAGTTTGGCGGTAATAGCTTGCTGTACTTGCATGGTGTTTTCCTTTTTAAGCAGATATAAAAAAGCAGCGACATAGTCACTGCTTTAAGGGTATGACATGAAAGCAAACAGCGTTAAGTTACGCTTTACCTACTTCGTGTATTTTCATGGTGTTTGTGCCGCCGTGCTGGTGTTTATCACCACGAGACATAATCACTAAATCACCGTCTTTTACCATGCCTTGATCTTTAAGCGTAGCGGTTGTCATTGCATACATTTCGTCGGTTGTTACATCTTTATCGGTAAAGGCCACTGTTTGCACGCCTCGGAATAAAGCTGCGCGACGTAGCGTGGTTAAATTACTCGAAAAAGCATAAATAGGTGTACGCGCGCCAAAACGAGACATAAGCATAGGCGTAGAACCCGATACCGTCATGCTCACAATACACTTAACACCTTGAAGCTGGTTAGCAACTGACATACACGCAAGAGCAATAGATTCGTCAATGGCGGTATATTCGTTTTCTGGGCGCTGTGGTTTTGTCTCTGCATGCGGATGCTCTTCTGCACCTAAAATAACACGCACCATGGCTTCAACGGTTTGCACTGGGAATTTACCCGCTGCTGTTTCGGCTGATAGCATAACGGCATCCGTACCATCAAGTACGGCGTTGGCCACATCGAATACTTCTGCACGTGTGGGTAAGGGGCTGCTACTCATGGTTTCCATCATTTGCGTTGCCGTAATAACACAGCGGTTTAACGCACGGGCACGTTCAATAATGAGCTTTTGTACACCAATTAACGCAGCATCGCCAATTTCAACACCTAAGTCGCCACGGGCAACCATGACAGCGTCAGACGCTAAAATAAGGTCGTCGAGTACTTTTCTATCTGATACAGATTCGGCACGTTCGATTTTAGCCACTAGGTGAATATCACCACCGGCTTCACGTACTAAACCACGTGCTAAGTGCATATCGTCGGCTGAACGCGGGAATGATACGGCTAGGTAATCAACGCCAATAGCAACCGCTGTATGGATATCGGCTCTGTCTTTATCCGTTAGCGCGGGTGCCGTTAAACCACCGCCTTGACGGTTAATACCTTTGTTGTTTGATAATACGCCGCCCACAGTGACAACAGTATGCACTTTTTGACCGTCGATAGATTCAACATCTAAAATAACGCGGCCGTCATCAAGCAGTAATCTGTCGCCTGGGTTCACGTCGTTGGGTAAGTCTTTGTAGTCGATACCCACTTGCGTCTGATTACCCGCATCGCGCTCAAGTGAGGCATCGAGTAAAAATTCATCGCCGACTTCTAATTTAATGGGGCCGTCGGCAAAACGAGCAACACGAATTTTAGGGCCTTGTAAGTCACCTAATACAGCGACAAATTTACCGTGCTTTTCTGCAATTGCGCGTACTTCATCAGCGCGGCGCTTATGATCTTCTGGACTGCCGTGTGAAAAATTAAGACGAACGACGTTAACACCGGCTAAAATGATTTCTTCTAAAATACCAGGCTCATCGGTGGCTGGCCCTAACGTGCTAACAATTTTGGTACGTCTAAACATACTTTACTCCGTTTAATATTGAAAAACGCAAACACGTTAATATATTTGCGTTATGACACTGTATTTAAGCACCGCTAAAGTAGGTGCTTTTGATCAAAAAATTATTGATTATTGTGCGTAAGATCACCTCTAATAAAAATTGAATAAAGATGACTTAGCTTCTACACGATAATTATGTCAATTTACTGACAATAGATATCATGACGCCTGCTGCAACGGCCGATCCAATCACGCCAGCCACGTTTGGCCCCATGGCATGCATAAGTAAAAAGTTTTGCGGGTTAGATTCTAAGCCCACTTTATTCGATACGCGCGCTGCCATAGGCACCGCCGATACCCCTGCTGATCCTATCAGTGGATTAATTTTTTGCTTACTTATCTTGTTAATCAACTTAGCCATTAATACGCCAGCGGCAGTACCAATACCAAATGCCACAATACCTAACACTAAAATACCTAATGTTTTAGGGTCAAGAAACTTATCGGCAGCCAGTTTTGAGCCTACACTTAGCCCCAAGAAAATAGTGACGATGTTAATTAACGCATTCTGAGCGGTATCTGTTAAGCGGTCAACCACGCCTGATTCACGCATTAAATTACCAAAACAAAACATACCCAGTAACGGCGCTGCAGTGGGCAACACTAACGCCACTAATACTAATAACAAAACAGGGAAGGCAATTTTTTCACGCTTGCTGACAACACGCAGTTGCGTCATGACAATTTTGCGCTCGTCTTCGGTGGTAAGGGCTTTCATGATGGGCGGCTGAATAAGCGGGACTAACGCCATATATGAATAGGCTGCTACAGCAATAGCACCGAGTAAATCGGGGGCAAGTTTACTGGCAACATAAATAGCCGTTGGGCCATCCGCACCACCAATAATCCCAATCGCGGCAGCTTCCGCTACGGTAAAATCCATAATACCTGCGGCACCTAAACCGACAGCACCCAGCACGGTTGCAAAAATACCAAATTGCGCAGCAGCGCCTAAAAACAGTGTTTTAGGGTTGGCAAGCAGCGGGCCAAAGTCGGTCATGGCACCCACGCCCATAAAAATAAGCAAAGGGGCAATACCACTGGCAATAGCAACTGAATAAAAGTTATACAACATGCCATTACCAAAACCTGCACCCTGCGCAAACTGATGCGCTTGGTGGTGAATCTCAGGTGATGCCATCTCGTAGGCATGCACAATATCTTTGGTGGTTTCCCACGCTTGCACGCCTAAAATTTTAGCTAACTCACTGATGATGGCTGGGTCACCCGCCGCAATGGCGTTTTCTACTGCGGGTAAAGCTAAACCTGCACCCGGAATATTGGCTAAAATGCCACCAAAGCCAATAGGCACAAGCAATAACGGTTCAAACTTTCTGTTAATGGCTAAAAACAGCAGGCCAACGCCCACGATAATCATGACAAACTGACCAAACTGAATTTGGTTTAAACCTGTTTCTTGCCAAAGGTTAATTAATTGATTCATTTTACGTTTAAACCCTATGCAATTGTCACAAGTGCATCGCCAACTGTCACGACATCACCTTCTTGAACTTGAACACTCGTAACCACACCTGCTTTTGGTGCACTCACTTGTGTTTCCATTTTCATGGCTTCGAGTACGAGCAAGCAGTCACCTTCGTCCACGCTTTGACCCGGCTTCACCATAACAGAAAAGATATTACCCGCTAGCGGCGCAGCCACAGGCTCACCTCCTGTGGGCACAGCACCGCCCGCACCTTCTGCTGATGCCGTTTGAACGCCTTGGTTATTAACAGGCACAAGGCCCGTGACATCACCACCATCGTTAACGGTCACGGTGTAATCGGTGCCTTCCACATTCACGGTAAACACGTCATCGCCCGATGGGGCTTTAACGGCTTGCGACTCTTTACCCGTGGGGGCAGGTTCAAATGCGCTGGCATCGCCACGGTTTTGTAAAAACTTTAAGCCAATTTGTGAGAACAAAGCATAAGTGAGTACATCGTCTATTTCACGATCACCTTTGGCGAGCTCGATGCCTTTTTCGCTCGCGATTTTTTTAAGTGACGCGGTTAACGTATCTAGCTCAGGTTTGAGTAAATCGGCTGGGCGACACGTAATTGGTTTTTGACCGTCTTTCAATACTTTGTTTTGAAGCTCGGCATTGACTGGTGCAGGCGTTGCGCCGTATTCGCCTTTTAATACGCCCTGTGTCTCTTTTGAAATGCTGGCGTAACGCTCGCCCTGTAAAACGTTAATCACGGCTTGCGTACCCACAATCTGCGATGTAGGTGTAACCAGAGGGATAAAACCTAGATCTTCACGTACGCGGGGGATCTCGGCCAATACAGCGTCAAATTTATCTTCTGCGCCTTGCTCACGTAGTTGAGCTTCCATATTGGTTAACATGCCGCCGGGCACTTGTGCCGTTAAAATACGTGAATCGACACCTAATAATGAGCCTTCAAATTTGGCGTATTTTTTACGCACATCGCGAAAGTAGATGGCGATTTCTTGAAGCAAGTCAAGGTCTAGGCCAGTATCGCGTGGCGTGCCTTCTAAGGTTGATACCAGTGTTTCTGTGGGGCTGTGGCCGTATGTCATCGACATAGATGAGATGGCGGTATCGACGTTATCAATACCCGCCTCGACACATTTTAATAATGTGGCGTGCGCTAAGCCTGTTGTGGCATGGGCGTGTAATGCAATAGGGATATCGCACGCAGCTTTAAGCTTTTTCACAAGCTCGTAACCATCGTAAGGTTTAAGTAAACCCGCCATATCTTTGATGGCGATAGAGTCGGCGCCTAAATCTTCTAGCTGCTTACCCATTTCGACCCATTTGTCGATACTGTGAACAGGGCTAACGGTATAAGAAATGGTGCCTTGAGCATGCTTGCCCACTTTTTTAACCGCTTTTACAGCCGTTGACAAGTTACGCATATCATTCATGGCGTCAAATACGCGGAAAACATCTACACCGTTAAAGGCGGCGCGCTCGACAAATTTTTCAACCACGTCATCGGCATAATGGCGATAACCTAAAATGTTTTGACCGCGAAACAACATTTGTTGCGGCGTATTGGGCATGGCCTTTTTTAGCTCGCGAATACGATCCCAAGGGTCTTCACCTAAAAAGCGAATACAGGAATCAAAAGTGGCGCCGCCCCATGTCTCTAACGACCAAAAGCCGACTTTATCGAGTTTTTCAGCGATAGGTAACATGTCATCTAGACGTAATCGCGTTGCGAATAAAGATTGGTGTGCGTCACGCAATACAACATCGGTAACGCCTAATGGCTTTTTAGTTTCACTCATAAAACGGCCTTTCATATAAAAGTGGAAAAGTGTAATTAAGGGTTGTTTCTGTGGCTATCTGTTGTTGCTATGGCTATCTTTTTTTGTGCGCAGCTACAGCAGCCTCGATAACTTTTAACGTTGTAGGACTCAAGCTGGAAGCGGCAACGGGTTGCGTCTTCTTTTCGCTTACCTCTGCTACTGGCTCAGGTAAAAATCGCGTAATAAAACGAGACATAAAATAAGTACAAACAACCAAAAGTGTTAAAAACACAAAGACGGTTCCCATACCAAAAATCATTAAATTGATGCCCTGCTCCATTAATGAATCTTGCATTTTTTCACCTTTGTTAATCTATTTTTGAATATAACGCCTAATTTAGGGCACATAAGATAATGAATTACATAGCAATAGAGCAAGCATTAAATGGTTTTACACCTTAATCAGGGCGTAAATTTGTTAAAAAATGATAAAAACGAGATTTTTCGACACGTATCATCGCCACATTTGTGTAAGCACACGATGGTGATTAAAAAGCGCGGCTGTTAGAATTGCGTAAACTCCCTTAATAAGACCCCTATTTTAATGCGATTATTTTTAGCCCCAATGGAAGGTGTTGTTGACCACCATATGCGCCGTATTTTGACTCAAATTGGCGGCATAGATATGTGTGTGACCGAATTTATCCGAATTACCAGTCATGTATTACCCACGCGGGTTTACCATAAATATTGCCCCGAACTCCCAACGGCACCAGCCAATAAGGGCAATCAAAATATAGGTGCGCTGTCGCCCGTAAAAGTGCAACTGTTAGGCAGCAACGCAGACATGCTTGCCGAAAACGCCGTGAAAGTGTGTGAACTGGGTGCAAGCGGCATCGATTTAAATTTTGGCTGCCCCGCCAAAACGGTTAATAAAAGCAATGGCGGTGCATGCTTACTCGACCACACCGCACTGCTACATGAGATTGTCTCGAGTGTGCGTAACGCTGTACCCGCAAATATCCCCGTTAGTGCGAAAATTCGATTGGGTTACAATGACCGCAATACCTATTTAGACAACGCCAAAGCCATTGCCGATGCAGGCGCTAATGAACTTTGCGTACATGCACGTTCAAAAGCTGATGGCTATAAACCCCCTGCTTATTGGCGCTACATTGCCGACATTAAAAACGCGCTTACCATACCTGTGATTGCCAATGGTGAGATCTGGGCGCAAGCGGATTTTGTCGCCTGTAAAGAGCAATCGCTGTGCAACGATTTTATGCTAGGCCGCGGCTTATTATCTAAACCCGATTTAGCACTTCAGATAAAGCACCATGTAAATGGCACGCCTTACACGCCCATGCCATGGCACGAAGTCCAAAGCCATGTGCGTACGTTTTTTGATGTAACCTGTGATTCGTACCCCAAAAAACATATGGGCAACCGCTTAAAGCAATGGTTATTTTACTTAAAGCGTGAATACCCAGAAGCACATGTATTATTTGAAAATATAAAGCGCGAAAAAACAGAAGAGACATTGCGCGCAGCATTGGCGGTTAATGTGTCGTAGCCATCATTTAAAAGCGCGTTAGCGCTTTCTAATACGCCTTGTTGACTTAATCCACGCCAGACCCCGCCCGCTTAACATACCTAGCCCGCTTTTTTCGCTACTGTATACGCGGCTCCGAGACTGGCACAAATTCGCCCTTTTCTAAAGCAATGGCTTGCGATGCGCCAAACGTATTCCAGCTTTTAATATTGTGGCCTTTTTCTTTAAGTGCTTTAACCACACCCTCATTGACTGCGCCCTCTACAACCACGCGATCCGGTCGCCACTGATGGTGAATACGCGGTGCAGCAATGGCTTTATCTAACGGCTGCTTAAGGGTTAGGTAATTCACGGTATTTTGTACCACCTGATTAATAATTGTAGGGCCACCCGCCGCGCCCAGCGTCAATACAGGTGTATTATCGAGCGTAATAATAGTGGGGCTCATGCTCGATAACGGACGCTTTTTAGCCTGTACACTGTTGGCTTTTGCGCCCACTAAACCAAAGGCATTAGGCTTGCCCACATCACCCGAAAAATCATCCATCTGATTGTTCATGACCACACCCGTGTTAGGTATGGTGACTTTGCTGCCAAAGCTGGTATTTAACGTGGTGGTGATCGACACCCAGTTACCGGCCTTATCGGCCGTTGAGATATGCGTGGTGTGTTTATTGAGCTGTGTAAAGAAGTCGGTTGTACTTTTGGCTGGCGTGCCGTAAGTATCCACTTTTAACGCGCGTGTTAACGTGATTTTTTTCGCTAATGTCGCCGCGTACTCTTTTGATATTAAGCCTTTAGGCACTTTGGTAAAATCGGGATCACCCATCCAGTGCGCCCTATCTGCAAAAGCCAGCTTCATAGCCTCGGCCATGACATGCTTTTGCTCGGCCTCGGTAAGTTTGGGCAAATCAAAATGGGATAAAATATTTAATATTTGCGCCACATGCACGCCACCCGAACTGGGCGGTGGGAAGCCGTAAATAGTGTAACCTTGGTAAGTTGATTTAACAGGCTGCCTTAATTTTAAGGTGTACTGCGCAAAATCGGCGGCGGTAATAATGCCGTTATTTTTTTGCATCCATTGCTCTATTTGCTGAGCAAATGCGCCTTTGTAAAAATAATCGGCACCGTGTTGAGCAATATTTTTATACGTGGCGGCAAGGTCTTTTTGCACCAACCAATCCCCTTGCTCGCGAGGGGTCTTATCGTCGTTTAAAAAAATGGCCGCTGTGCGCGCAAACGGGGCTATTTTAGGTGCAGTACGCTTAATACGCGCCGCCAATATTTTGCCCACGGAAAAACCGTTTTCGGCGTGTTTAATTCCATGCGTAAAAGCAGCACTAAATGGGCGTTTACCCATTGTTTTGGCTAGGTATTCATACGCTTTAAGCGAACCCGGGATACCTATTGCCAAGGCACCGGTTTTACTTAACTGTGGGACATGCTTCCCGTTACTAAAAAACAGGTTTTCATGTGCCGCCGCGGGTGCCATCTCGCGCGCGTCAATGGCCAATACATCGCCATTCGCACGGTGAACCACAATAAAACACCCGCCCCCAATACCCGAGTTATGGCTATCTACCACACCTAACGTTAACGCAATAGCAATGGCGGCATCAATAGCATTGCCGCCCTGTTTAAACGCCTCTAAGCCCGCCGTAGAGGCGAGTGGGTTAACCGATGTAACCGCACCAAAGCCATCGGGCGTGACAGCGGCATAAGGCGAGTTAAAATCATCGCCTTTTTTGCGTGGTTGTGATGCATCAAATGACTGCGCTGCATCGGATAACGAAGCGCTCACTTTAACGGGCTGTTTAGTTTGCGCAGCACGGTTAAGCTGACTGGATGCTTGATTACCTTCTGGGCTAGCCGTTTGGCTTTTTGTTTGGTCTGTTGCTTGGCTGGTTATTTGATGAGATGTTTGATTGCAGGCGACACATATTAGGCAGGCAACGAATACCCCCGCACGTGAAGCAATGGATCTTATCGAGAAAGCCTGTAAAGGCGTAATGAAAATCATGGGCACTGTCTCGGGGTTATATAAGTTATGGAGGTAAAAGCTTATTTTTCTTTAGCCGTTACGTTACATCAAGGCCGCGCTTGATACAACGAACACAAATTAACACTCTATTAAACGTTGTATTCTCTAGAGCAAGATGTATGTTTTAAAACAAGACGCGACCTTTAGAACAAAATATAACGTTTAGAACACGATGCGCTTTAAGATAAGGCGAAACTATATACAAAGAACTATATACAAAAAACAATATACAAAGAACACATACAAAGAACACATACAAAGACAGCATGAGTAAAAAAATTCGAAGAGCTAAGAAGAAAAGCTAAGAAGAAGAGCTAAGAAGAAATTAAAAGAGGCAATAAGATTTAGAAAGATGTAAAAGCAATAAATGACAGGCATAAAAAAACCGGCCTAGGCCGGTTTTTTGTCTTGCTTATATGGCGCACTCGGGAGGATTCGAACCTCCGACCGCTCGGTTCGTAGCCGAGTACTCTATCCAGCTGAGCTACGAGTGCAGGTGATCAATGACCACGCGGCGCATATTAGCGATATGAGGTAGGGTCGTCAACACTAATTTGACATTTATTTCACTTTTTTTGAAATTAGTACTTTAAACACACAATAAGATCACAATTAAAACTTAAAAGTAAACATCCCTCTGCATCTTAACGCTTTACGACCGACGCTCGCCCAACAAATACCGATGCCCTTTCAACAAATAAAGAAGCAATAATGGCAAATAAAATGAAAAAAGATAAAAAAATTTCGCTATTTGGCATTTATTACCTGTATCTATATGATACCTAGCACGTTCAAATATGGAGATTCACCATGAAAAGCTGTTCCGCTAGCCTTGCACAATCAAAAACCATTGCGTTGATTGCACACGATAATAAAAAACAAGAGCTCACTAACTGGGTGCTCACAAATAAAGATGCACTCAAAAACCATAACCTGTGCGCAACAGGCACAACGGGTTACAAGCTCGAAAAAGAAACACAACTTAAGGTGGGCAAATTTATTAGCGGCCCTTTAGGGGGCGACCAACAAATTGGCGCTAAAATCGCAACAGGCGAAATAGACGTGCTTATTTTCTTTTGGGACCCTTTTGAGCCCATGCCACACGACCCCGATGTAAAAGCGTTGTTACGTTTAGCGGCGGCATGGAATATTCCTGTGGCCTGTAATCAAGCCTCTGCCGACTTTATGGTCACGTCGCCATTGCTGCAAAAAGAATACTCGCGCGAGATACCCGATTACGATGCCTATATCGCACAACGCACTCAATAAACACCAATAACTTAAATGAATAGTTAACACCAACAAGGATTTCATATGCGCTATTTACACACCATGATACGAGTGAACAATTTAGAATCGGCATTGGATTTTTTTTGCGATGGGCTCGGTATGGAAGAAAGCTACCGATTTGACCACGAGGAAGGCCGCTTTACCTTGGTATTTTTAGCCGGTAGCGATGATGCCGAACAAGCAAAAGAGACAAAATCGCCTTTATTAGAGTTAACCTATAACTGGCCCGACGAAGATGGCAAAGCAGAAGAATACACAGGCGGCAGAAACTTTGGGCATTTGGCTTACCGCGTCGATAATATTTACGATATTTGCCAAAAGCTAATGGATAAAGGCGTTACCATTAACAGGCCGCCACGTGATGGCCATATGGCATTTGTGCGCTCACCGGATGGTATTTCATTAGAGTTGTTACAAGAAGGCGATAATTTACCGCCACAAGAACCTTGGCTTTCTATGCCTAATACAGGTAGCTGGTAAGCCGCCTTATATACATAACATTAACCTGCCACTATTTAAACAGCGCGCACCTATTTAACAGTGCACACCTATTTAACAGCTCACAATTAGCGCGCTTTTTTTATCAAACAAAAACCATCAATAATAGTGCACCGCCTAGCAGTAATCTGTAAATCACAAAAGGCAGCATACCCATTTTTGAAATAGCGACCAAAAAATAATGAATACATAAATATGCGCTAATACCTGATACCACCATGCCAACGCCCATTGCCACCCAATCAATACCAGCGCTGCCTATTAATTTTAAACTCATATAACCGCCACTTAATAAAATAATGGGGATAGAAAGCAAAAACGAAAAACGTGCACTGTCTTCTCGCGTAAAGCCTAAAAATAACGCAGCTGTAATGGTAATACCTGAACGAGACGTACCCGGTATCAACGCTAATGCTTGAGCAATACCAATGATAAGCGCGGCCTTTAACGTTAGGTGCGTTAAATTTTTAGCACACTGGCTGGTTTTATCGGCCCATAATAAAGCTAAACCAAAAACAATTGTGGTACAGGCAATCACAAGGCTTGAGCGCAAATGGGCCTCGATAAAATCGCCCCCTAACAAACCCAATAACGCCGCAGGCACAGTGGCCAATATAACCCCCCATGCAAGGCGTGCATTATTTGGGTCAATAGATACGCTTTGGCTAGCAACATTATTCACAAAAGGCAAAGATAAAGCCCAGTCACGAGTCAGCGCGATAATGTCTTTTCGAAAATATAACATTACCGCAGATAATGTACCCACATGAACCGCCACATCAAACGCCAAGCCTTGATCAGGCCAGCCTAAAATATCTTTGGGTAAAATAAGGTGCGCCGAACTCGATACCGGTAAAAATTCGGTAATACCCTGCAAAAGCGCTAAAAAAATTGTATGTAAAATATCCATTTATTATCCTAAAAATCATGCCCGTTAAAATACTCGTACTACATGCTTTTGCTTAATGCGTCTCGCGAATACGCTCACGCTTCTTCCATGTGATTTCTGTTCTAACATATAACGGCTCAATATTAAACGCACTCACGCCTGCTCCAGCATCTAACTTCTGTTGAGTAAGTACCAATAAACTTTCGCAAATATTATCTAACGTCACCTCAATAGCGTTACCTTCATTTAATACCAACTTGCCTTTGGTGAAGGCATCACCGATATAATTTGAATAGATGTGATCGTTATTAAAGTGTGTTTGAGCCGTATCGATTTTTGTTGCTTTAGGCTCATTTTTTAGCTGTAGATGCGTGACACCCAACACCTTATCAATCGCAACATCAAAACTTTGCCAAAACACATCCCCCATATTTGCATCAGTTGCTACTAATATAGCGCGGCTACTGTCTAAGCTTTTATGCGTTAGTGCGGTTTGAGCAAGTAACTCTAATTTATTAATACACACCACGGGCATATTCAAACCGTACGCCAAACCTTGCACCATACTTAAACCGATACGTATGCCTGTAAACGAACCGGGGCCGACAACCAGACCTATAGCATCAACCTGTTTAAGTTCAAGCCCAGCATTCTCAAGTAAACGGTTAACTAAAGCCAGTAACATGTCGGCATGAGAGTTTTTCACATCAGAATACAAGTACGAACGTGTATTTTGATAATATAACGCCACGCAGCAAAATTCTGACGTGGTTTCAACAGCAAGGATAGTAGTCATGTTGATGTGCTCAATGAATAAATTCAGTAAAAATAGCGGAGGGGCTGAAAGGAAAGGAATAATACTTTTTCGATTGGCTTTTGAATAGCACTAAACCAAAAAAATCCCCATAAAGGGGATTTACTCAATAGATTAAACGCTAAATTTTGTGGTTGCTATTCTGCAGGTGCTGGCTTTACTGCTTCTTTTTTAGCAGGTTTTGCTTTTGCTGCTGATTTTTTCTTAGTAGCAGGTTTCGCTTTTGTTTTCGACGCTGGCTTTGCCTTAGGCGCTGATTTTACTTTTGCAGCAGGCTTAGCCGCTTTTAGAGCAGGTTTAGTTTTAGCTTCTGCTTTAGCTTTAACCTTAGCAGCAGGCTTTACTTTTGACGCTGGCGTTGTCTTAGTAGCAGGTTTTGCCTTAGCAACAGGTTTTGCTTTAGCAACGGGTTTAGCCTTTGGTGCTGATTTTACTTTAGCCGCTGCTTTTTCTGCTTTGGCTTTTTTAGCGGCTGCTTTTGCAACGGCTGCGGCTTGAGCCTTAAGCTTAGCTGCGGCTTTCTTTTGTGCTGCCTTTACTTTAGCTTCTGCTTTTTTCATTGCAGAATCGGCTTTTGCTTTCGCTTTTTTAACCGCAGATTTAACCTGACGTGCATCCGCTGTTGAACGGGCATTTACCCATTTCTTTTTAAAGGCTTCTGCTGCCTTTTCAAAATCAGACTCAGCTTTTGTGGATAATTTAGTTTTAAGTGATTCTAAACGCGCACTTGCTGCTTCCTCAGCAAGTTTAGCGGCTTCAATCGCTTTAGCACTCGATACGGCTAACTTAGCCGATGCAATATCACTGTCTAGATCCTTGCTAGCAGAAACAGATTTAACAACGCTTTCTTTTGCTGTTTCAGCAGCACGCTGCGCTGCAGCTGTTTTAGTTTTAGCCGCTTTTTCTTTTGCTGCTTTTAATTTTGCACGAGCCGCAGCCACTTTTTTGTCTGCTGCATCTTTTTTAGCAACTAACTTAGCCAATACTGCTTCAGCTTTTGTTAGTTCAGTAGATGCTTTTGGCGCTTGTTTTTTTGCTTTAGCGGCAGGTTTTTTTACAGCTTTTTTAGTAGCAACTTTAGGCATGGAAGATTCCTCAAGGATATAGTTTGCAAAGATTGAATGAAAAAATTAAATAAGATTTAAATAGGTACATATAATGATATTTTAAATTACGTTAATTTGCACCTTTTAAGATGCTTTTAGTTGGCATTTTTATGTTTTTAGACGGTTTATTATATTTTATATTGTGGTTTTGCCCTGAAGTCACCACTTATACATTTCTTTTTTTACTAAAAACAATTATCTACACTACAACCAAGCTCAATGCATATTACAAAAATGACATTAAAAAACATCTAAAAAGCTAAAAAAATTACACGTTTAAAAAATAAAAGTGCCTTTTATACCGTCAAAAATAACAGTTAACTGCGTTATATTAATTGCTTAAAACCATTACGCCCTTGTAAACCACCCGAATGAATAATAACAATAGGCATATTTTCTTTACAGGCACCTGACCGAATCGCTGTTTGAAGCGCCCAGAAAACTTTTACCGTGTAAATAGGGTCTAAGCGTATTTTTGTTTCTAGCTCGACATTATGTAAAAACGCGTGCAAGTAATCGGGAAATTTTGCATACCCGCCACAGTGCCCTTGAGTTTGCCATAATGCCCACGGCATTTTTTGTTCTGCAAGTATTTGTTTAATGTCATCTAGGTAGGGTTCACCCGTTTTCAAAACAGGCACACCAATAAAACGTGAATACTGACTTTTTGCACCGAGCACCATTGCACAAAATGTGGTTGCAGTACCACAGGCGGTAATAAATGTTGTGGGTACTTTTAATTTATCAGCAAATTCACTGCAAGATAAACCTAATACCTTAGCGCCAATTCGGCCTTTTTCTCCTCCTCCCCCTTCTGGAATCCAGTAGTGGCTACCCCCTAAGTCTTGCTCAAAGCGCTCCAAATAGGAAAAAGATGTTTTATTTTTATAAGCTTGGCGAGAGATAAAGTGCAGATGCATGCCCATATCCTGACAGAACAACAACGTTTCATTTAATATGTTTGGTTTTTCTCCGCGCACCACGCCAACGGTTTCAAAACCATAATGATGACCTGCAGCTGCTAACGCATACAGATGATTAGAATAAGCACCACCAAAAGAAGCTACTGGCAACGTAGTGCCAGCCTCAAAATATGCGGCTAAGTGCCCATAAAGTTTATAAAACTTGTTACCACTTACTGCCGCGTCAATAAGGTCATCACGACGAATATATAATGGGATATTTGCTCTATCAGTGACAGACCAACTGATTTTTTGAAAGGGGACGGATTGAGTAAACGCGCGTATATCGCAAGGAAAATCAGGTAGTGACATAGGACAACTCATAACAAGTAGGACGGTAAATTATCTTAGCGAAATATACCCCTATTAAAAAGAAGTAAGGTTATTCGGTAGTTTTTTTAGGCGAATATGTCGAAAATCTGTATTGTGAGATTCTGCCTGTAAGGCAATGTAGCCACTTGCTAAAGGTAAGTGCTTTACTTTTTCTAAATAAGATAACTGTCGCTTATTGGCTGTATCGTACTGGGGGTTTGTGTAACGCAAAACTTCTTTACCGTTAATACGGTGAATGACTTTGTGATCGCCATGTACTTCAAGTTCTAACTGTACCCATTGATCACCGTGGAAAGTCGATGAGTTCGATTTTGTAATATGCTTTAACTTTAAGCGATCATTGACCACCACATGCGTATCCGGCGTGCAAATATTACCCGTGCTGCGCGCATCTAAACCGTTACCACCCAGTAATTGGGTTTCAATACTAATAGGGAAATCTTGATTTAATTCAACGGTTTCTGGCGGCTGAGCATGAAACATAACGCCATTATTACGATATGCCCACTTAGGACCACCTGTTACCTGCTCACCATTAAAACGGTATTCGAGCTGTAAAATATAATGTGAGAACGGTGTTTTATAATAAATATGCCCAAATTGTCGATCAAAACGCTCATAATGACTGTAATCAATACGTAGCATGCCTTGCTCTACCCGAAAAGTATTCAATGTATTGTCGTGCAATTGGCTACCTTTAATTTTGATAACCCACCCGTCTAGATTCTCGCCATTAAATAAACGGATCCATTGAGGCTCATCGGATAACGCAAGGCTATTACGGTAAGATTCACAGCCTATTAATAAGGCAAAAAAGAAAGTACCGAAGAAAATCTTCGTCGATATAACCATGACATTATCCTATTTATGATGAAGCGATGTTTTAACACGTGTAAGGTTAGAGGAGAAGTATTAGTGCACAACCCAATACTTTATTGATAATAATATAAGGCATCACGCCACGATAGAAAAAAAC
>CAKZUG010000117.1 GCA_937920545.1 uncultured Saccharophagus sp. | reverse complement strand
TATATATAACGTATTCATAATTCACTTAGGTATGGCATTTCAACAAACGGCACTTATATACTTGTAACCTTACTGTACAGGCATGCTATGCGCGCAATTAATAAAATTAAGATTAAAACAAGAATTATTCTTCTCGTACTGATTCCTCTTATTGCAACGCTTATATTGGGTGTAGAGCGCTATCAAAAAGCACAGCAGGAAATGAATCAGCTGAAAGAATTAAGCTTGCTACAAGAATATATTTATAAAGTATCACCACTTATAACCGCCCTCCAAAATGAAAGGCTGTTTACTAATTTATATCTTGGTCCTACTAATCCATCTAATCCAGAAGGTAAAGAATTCAAGTCCGATATGCTTCAAAGCCGCTTAGATACTGATAAAGCGATTGTTCGATACCGTGATTTTATTGATGGCCACATACAGCACCCTGTTTTTTTTGAATTGCAAGCCGATTTTGAGACGATCGTTAATGGCATCTCGGACATTAATATTGCAAGGGGGTTAGCGAATGAGCGCCTCAAGAAAAAAATAGACCCAAATGGTGATGGCAAAAAAAAGCTTTGGACTATTTTAAATTATAAGATGTTGACTAATAATTTAATCAACACCTCAAAGCAGGTTGTTTTATTGTCAAGTGGTAATCATACATTGTCACTTATGGCAAACTCATACCAAAGCCTATTAAGCGCGCAAAATGTTTTTATGCTACAGGTTGCTGGGGTTAACTCTTCTATTACAGGGTTACTTAGTGCGCCTGTGTATGGTGGTATAGTTAGTAATTATCGTTTAGAGCAAATGTATATCAATAATTTTAAACGTTTTGCGCCGGCTCATATCAATGAATTTTTCAATAAAACATTGGGGGGGCAGTCCGAATATAAAAGTGCAGTCTCGCTCTATGAGAAAATCCGTAAGAATGGTAAAGCGCTTATTAATAAAAAGACGCAGCTCGATCAGCGTGAGTGGTTAGATCGAGCAGCTCAAATAAGTATTTTTTACGATAGTGTCATTAACAATGTGTTAGATGAGATTGAACTTACAAAAGCTAGGCTGCTTTCTGAGGCGCAAAATAGAGTTGTCTTTACAGTTATAGCTATCTTCTCATTAATTGTTCTTTTGGCCATTGTTTCATATTTTATTATAACAAGTATCAATACGCCTCTCAGGCAGTTACTTAATGATTTATCGAAACTCGCAAAGACAAAAGATATGACAATAAGAAGCCACATTGATGGTAATAATGAGTTGAGCTATGTTGGCAACGCCTTTAACTCACTGATAGAGTCGTTCGAGCAAACATTATCGTCTGTGAGGGAACAGATTGTTTCAATGGGCACAACAACTGACGGTGTATCGGGCTCTATGAGCGAGTCGATGTCGCTTATAGATAATCAAAAAGCGGCTACAGATGAAATCTCGGTCTCTATTAACGGGATGACCTCATCGATACATGAGGTTTCTAAAATGTCTGCTGTCACATCCGATACAGTGAAGCGAGCCTATGATTTATCGTTGACGAGCGAAAACGATGCGCAAACATCCAAGAAAATCATGGATCAGTTATTTAGTGAGCTAGGCGATACCAGTAACATTGTTAGTAACTTAAACGACGAGGCGAGTCAGATAAGTAGTATTTTACAAGTTATCAAAGGTATTTCTGAGCAAACAAACTTACTGGCTTTAAATGCCGCTATTGAAGCTGCTCGTGCAGGCGATATGGGGCGCGGCTTTGCGGTGGTCGCCGACGAAGTCCGCAGCCTGTCTAAGCGCACACAAGATTCTACCGCACAAATTCAATCACAAATCGAAACGCTTATTGGTGGTGCCGATGCGGCATCGCAAAAGATGCATCAGCTACAGGAAAACGGCTTAAAAGCGGTAAATATAGTACAAAAAAACACCGATGCTTTTAGTTCTATACGTTCAGAGTTAGACGAAATTACCGAGATGGCTGGCCAGATTGCTGTTGTATCCGAAGAGCAAACCAATGTGTCTGATGAAATTAATAATCGTATACATACCATTAAAGATGATTCAAATAATATGTATCAGCAGGGTGCATCTACGCTTAACTCTACCCAAGCACTTATTGCTGACGGGTCGGTATTAAGAGAAAAAATAGAGCAGTTTCACTTCAAGTAATATGGCTCTTTTTGAGCCTCTTATCCCTTCTTTATTCATTCCTCCTTTGGTAATTCCCCCCTTTGTACTTCACCCCTTTGTACTTCACCTCTTTGTAGTAGGCAAATAATTGAGAGGCGGTAACCTTGAGTAAAGATTTTTAACTAACATGCAGCGCTGTATTTCATAATGTGTTGTACGGTATTTGAACAAGGTGTAAGCAAACGTAAATAGGCATTAAAGCACCTCCACTAAAAATAGTGTCGTTATATGTTGTATATGTTGTATATGTTGTATGTGTCGTTTGTTTATCGGCAGTGCCAATTACGCTAAGGCCTGTTTCTTTATCTTTCTCCCTTGAATTTTCTAAATGCTCCCCAAAGTTAATCTAAGCATTTGTTTTAACGTAACAACGTAGCAACTTAACCAAGTTAACTTAACCAAGTTATTTGTAACTGCACATGTTTTAATCATGTGTTTATTATTTAGATCCCCCTCATTGATACTTAGGAGATTACTATGGGCGTTTTAGTCGGAAAGCCTGCACCAGATTTTACTTCACCAGCGGTTCTTGGCGATGGCCAAATTGTTGATGAGTACACACTTACTGAAGCAACCAAAGGTAAAAAAGCCGTTGTGTTCTTTTACCCTTTAGATTTTACTTTTGTGTGCCCATCTGAGCTACTTGCTTTTGATCACCGCATTGAAGAGTTTAAAAAGCGTAATGTTGAAGTGATTGGCGTTTCTATCGATTCACACTTTTCACACAACGCTTGGAGAAATACACCTGTAAATGAAGGCGGTATTGGCCCAGTTAAGTACACTCTTGTTGCTGATATGAACCATAATATTTGTAAAAGCTATGACGTTGAGTCAGATGGCGGTATGGCGTTTCGTGGTTCGTTCTTAATTGATGAGGACGGCGTTGTTCGCCACCAAGTGGTGAATGATTTACCGCTAGGTCGTAATGTTGACGAAATGATTCGTATGATTGATGCGCTTGCATTCCACCAAGAGCATGGCGAAGTGTGTCCTGCTGGTTGGAAAGAAGGCGATAAAGGTATGGATGCATCACCTGCTGGTGTTGCTAAGTATTTATCAGAGAATGCCGACGCACTGTAAGTATTGCTTCGCTTCTAATAAAAAAAGCAGGCTTAACGCCTGCTTTTTTTTGCTTTAAATATTGTTGTTGTGTGGCTAATCCAGTGGCCAGCCACCTAGTTGCTTCCACTTGTTGACTATCTGACAATACAGCTCGGCTGTTTTTTGCGCATCATACAGTGCGCTGTGCGCTTCGCTATTGCTAAAGTCGATACCTGCAATTTGACACGATTTAGCGAGAACGGTATGGCCATAGACCAACCCGCATAATGTGGCTGTATCAAAGCATGAAAAAGGATGAAACGGGTTGCGCTTCATCTCACAGCGTTCACTTGCAGCATTCACAAACCCTAAATCAAAGTGGGCGTTGTGTGCCACCATGACGGCTCGATTACAGCCTTGTTTTTTGACAGCCTTGCGGACAAACTGAAAAAAATCATGCATGGCGAGTTCTTCAGGTATGGCGTCTCTGTCTTCGCTGTCTAAGTCTATACCTGTAAAGTCAAGCGCCGACTGCTCGATATTGGCGCCTTCAAAGGGTTCCACATGAAAACTGATTTCTTTATCTGGGTGAATAAACCCTTCTTCGTCCATATCAAGTGTTACGGCAGCCACTTCTAATAGCGCGTCAGTATCGCTATTGAAGCCTGCGGTTTCTACATCAATAATCACGGGTAAAAACCCCCGAAAGCGTCGTGCAAACGGAGTTTTTGAGTCGTCATCTTGGGGTGCTGATTGTTGAGTCATTGTGTTGTCTACTGATTTAAGTCATTTAAAGTCGGTATGTATTATTCACACAGCGTCCATTCAAGTGTATCACCGGCCATAATTGGCGTGATGGTATCTTCATTATAGGGTAGTGAAGACGGCACAGTGAAGGGGTGTTTTTTTAGTGTGATAGTTGTTTTATTACGTGGCAAATTATAAAAATCGGGGCCAAAATGACTGGCAAAGTTTTCTAATTTATCTAGGGCACCAGCATCATCAAATGCTTTTGCGTAAAGCGATAAGGCAGCATAGGCGGTGTAACTGCCTGCACAGCCGCATGCCGCTTCTTTTTTACATGTGGCGTGGGGTGCAGAATCTGTTCCCAAGAAAAAAGACGGGTTGCCGCTGGTCGCTGCGTGTAATAAGGCTTGTTGGTGTTTATCACGCTTTAAAATGGGTAAACAGTAATAATGTGGCCGAATACCGCCTGCCAGCATATGGTTACGGTTAAACAATAAATGGTGCGCCGTGATGGTTGCGCCCACATTTTTTGGTGCAGCTGTCACAAACTTAACGGCCTGTTCGGTGGTGATATGTTCTAAGACCATGCGTAACTCAGGAAAGTCAGTAATTAGCGTGTTCATTGTGCGTGATAAAAATACGGCTTCACGGTCAAAAATATCTATATCTGCATCGGTGACTTCACCGTGAATAAGCAGCAGTATGTTGTTCGCTTGCATGGCTTTTAAGGCGCTATAGCATTTTTTAACATCGGTTACGCCAGAATCAGAGTTAGTTGTTGCGCCTGCAGGGTAAAGTTTATATGCCGTTATACCTGCTTTTGCTGCTGCGTCTACATCTTCGGGGGTGGTATTGTCGGTAAGGTACAGCACCATTAATGGCTCGAACTGCTTACCTTTAGGTATAGCAGACTGAATGCGCTGCTTGTACTCTAGTGCATGAGTTGCTGTTAATACGGGCGGTACAAGGTTTGGCATAACAATCGCACGCTCAAAATTACGCGCAGCATCGGGTACGGTATAACTTAATGCATCGCCATCTCTTAAATGAATGTGCCAATCATCGGGAGCAGTAATAGTGAGAGAGTTGAGAGTGTTAGACATAAAAAAGTTGACCTTACTAATAAAAAAAGGGGAGAAAGCATTTAACATGTAGGCATATATGCTACCTGAATTCGCCCTTTATTGCATGGTTTGCGCAAGTTTTAATCGAATATATACCTGTATTTATGTGTAGAGGCCCTAAAGTTTTATTGTACTTAGCCGATACCAATGTAATAGCTAGGTGGGTTAACTTTATGGCATATTTTTATATGCTGCTTATTATTATATTGGCAGCACCTCAAGCGCATGCTGTTGTTTATTCAAATGGTATCAATCGCAGTGCGTGGAAAACGTCGGCATCGCCAACACAGTGCGATATTTGGCAGGATATCCCCCATTATGGGCGTGCGGTATTTCGTACGCGTGCGGGTGAGAAATCTGTATTTTTTTTAGAGTCTACATCGTCAAAATTTAATGCGGGTGCAGCTAATATCGAGGCGCGGCCACCCGTTTGGTACAACAGTGAGGCGTCTGACGCCAATAAATTAGGCGTTGTACCTATCAAAAGGGGAAGGCGCCCATTATGGCTTGCCTCATCATGGGCTGAACTCTTGGCTGATAAATTAAATACAGGTAAAGACGTAATTGTGGCTCAAAACCGTTGGTTCGATACCACCAATAAGCTCTCTGAGGTTGAAATTACGCCCATTGGGTTTGCTGAGCAATATAAAAAATATTTAATGTGTTTGCCTGAGTTAATACAGGCTAACTTTGATCAATTGCGCCGTACAGCGTTGTTATTTAAAGCGGGCGATGTAGATAAATTATCCCTAAGGGTACAAAGAACATTGGATCAAATTTTAGAGTTGGCCAAGCATGAGAAAACGGTACGTACTTTTTATATTGATGGGCATACCGATGGCCTTGGCCCAAGGGTGGAAAATTTAGAGTTATCAAAAAAACGTGCAGAAATGGTTGCTCAATACTTAACTAAAAGAGGGATTCCACAAGACTGGTTAAAGGTCCGTTGGCATGGTGAACGCTACCCTGTTGCCAGTAATGCAACTAAACGTGGGCAGGCTAAAAATCGTCGTGTAACAATACGGTTAGAAAAAAGTGACGATGCCAAAGCCTATGATTATGCATCAGCAAACCCGCAAGAGCGTGCCGCAAGCATGAGTAAATCTATGCAGTAATCGTGCTTGTGACTTAAGTCGTGCTTGTGGCTCAAATCGTGCGTGTGACTTAGTCAGTATTTAGTGTTGTTAGTTAGCCACAAATTGTTGCAAAAACATTCTTTTTTCTTGCGGTGTGGTCAACCTTAAAAATGTGATGATAAACGCTGTACTACCTTGGGGGCGCATTAAGAAGTGTGCAGGCCATTCCACCATTCTGGGTGTGTCAATATGCTTAAAGGCATTGCGATTAAGGCGAGTAATATGCTCTTTTTGTAAAATAAGGGCGTTTAACTCTTGGGTCGTGGGCGTTTTTTTGTAAAATGTAAAGGCGCTTTGGTAGTCTTTGAAGCAATAAAGTAACTCTTCTTCTTCATCGTTTGGCAGTGCTCTACACCTCACGCGATACTCAAGTAACTCATCCCAAAAATACCCATCGTTATAGCTCTCGGCATTGCCGTAATAGCCTACTTTTTGATGATCAACTGCACTGGGTAAACCATGCATAGGGTTATTAATAAGTGATTGCATTATAAAACTCTGTATTGTTGAAAATTAATAGGTCTACTCGTATCCCTGTCTTTAGGCAGTATGATGGGCCTCAATTAAAAATATATTATCTCAAGGGGGCGGTCTTGAGTGGAATATAGGGCTCTGCTTTTAAACGTTATTTAAGAGATATTATGTCAGCGGCGATATTACGCCTATTTCAGAAGCATGCTCTTATGTGAAAAATTACGCCAATATAGCTTAAATGGTTTGATTGCCTTGGTGATATGAGATGTCTATTTGGCTGCACTAGAAAGGGTTTGGAGTTCACCATGGCCTCCTATACAATAGCGAGCACTTAATTTAGGGTGTTTTTCTGACGCCCCTATCGACATTCTGGGCCTGTTGGCCATGCTGGAGCTTTTATGCCAAATAAATCATCTGTAAATAAGGTTGTCCTCGCGTATTCGGGCGGCTTAGACACATCGGTTATTGTTAAATGGTTACAAGAAACATACGAATGTGAGGTTGTGACATTCACTGCCGATATCGGTCAGGGTGAAGAAGTTGAGCCTGCCCGCGCAAAAGCTGAAGCGCTGGGCGTAAAAGAAATTTATATTGATGACCTACGCGAAGAATTTGTACGCGATTTTGTTTTCCCTATGTTTCGTGCAAACGCGATATATGAAGGCGAATACTTATTAGGTACGTCGATCGCTCGCCCGTTAATCGCAAAGCGCTTAATAGAGATTGCTAACGAGACAGGCGCAGATGCTATTTCGCATGGCGCAACAGGCAAAGGTAATGATCAAATACGTTTTGAGCTGGGTGCTTATGCGCTTAAGCCCGGTATTGAAGTGATTGCACCTTGGCGTGAGTGGGATCTTAGCTCACGTGAAAGTCTCATGGCATATTGTGAAAAGCATAATATTCCTGTTGATTTCTCTGGCTCTAAGAAAAAGTCTCCTTACTCAATGGACGCCAATTTACTGCACATTTCTTACGAAGGCGGCATTTTAGAAGACCCTTGGGCCGAAGCCGAAGAAGAAATGTGGCGCTGGAGCGTTTCGCCCGAGCAAGCACCCGATAAAGCCGAGTATTTAGAAGTCACTTACAAAAACGGCGATATTGTTGCCATAGATGGCGAAGAAATGAGCCCTGCAACAGTATTGGAAACACTCAACAAGCGTGGTGGCGCACACGGTATTGGCCGTTTAGATATTGTTGAAAACCGCTATGTTGGTATGAAGTCGCGTGGTTGTTATGAAACACCAGGCGGCACAATCATGATTAAAGCACATCGCGCGATTGAGTCTATTACATTAGACCGCGAAGTGGCGCACCTTAAAGACGCGCTTATGCCGAAATACGCTGAAGTGATTTACAACGGCTACTGGTGGAGCCCTGAGCGTGAAATGCTACAAGAAGCCATCGATAATACGCAAAAGCACGTGAATGGTGATGTGCGACTAAAACTTTATAAAGGTGCGGTAACGGCTGTTGGTCGTCGATCAGATGATAGTTTGTTTGATGAAAATATCGCTACTTTTGAAGATGATGCCGGCGCGTATGATCAAAAAGACGCAGAGGGCTTTATTAAGCTTAACGCGTTACGCATGCGTATTGCTGCACAAAAAGGGCGTAAGCTACTTAAGTAACCTGCCCATACGGGTAATTTAAGTCAATTATTTTAATTGCCTAGATCTAATGCGTTAATCAATAACGTTCATTTCTATTTAAAAGGCGAGCATGCAGCTCGCCTTTTTTGTTCTTACCAAGTTTACTTAGTTAGTCAAAACTTTTTAGCCTGTTATAGCTTATTAAATTATTTATTAAGTGCATCCATTTGTGTGCTATTTTCGTTTAAAAAGGGTGCCGCTAATGTTATTATTGCGCGCGAAAATTTGGCTAGTGCATTATTTGTTTGTTAAATAGTTTGTGCGTTAAGTTGTTTGTGTTAAACGTTTAAGAGTAAAAAGAAGGTAACAAGTTAGCTGTATTGCTTGTATTTCATGTCGGTGGATCACGCACCGTGAGCTTAATAAGTATTGATGTATGTCAATAACTGCGCTTTTAGTGCAGCGCTTTATCGCTCAGTCTGTATATTGAAACCTGCCGCAGAAAATTTGAGCTACCATCATAATAGTAAGTTCTACGTATTTTAATTCATATTCTACGTATTTTAATTCATATATAGGTGCAACTATGACCATAAGTCAGGCTTCCCATTCGGGGCTTGAATCTACAGTAAGCGGTAAAGCTTTGGTAGATGAGAAATATAATTATAACGTTGTCAGGCAATTTAGCGTGATGGCTGTTGTGTGGGGTGTGGTCGGTATGGCTGCGGGTGTGTTAATTGCCGCGCAATTGGCTTTTCCTGCACTAAACGATATTTGGCAACCCTACACCCATTTTGGTCGTTTGCGCCCATTACACACTAACTCAGTTATTTTTGCATTTGGTGGCTGTGTTTTATTTGCAACGTCTTACTATGTGGTTCAGCGTACTTGTCAAACCAAATTATGGGGTGGTATTTTAATACCGTTTACCTTTTGGGGGTGGCAATTAGTCATTTTAGCAGCAGCTATTACGTTGCCTATGGGCTACACCAGTGCAAAAGAGTACGCCGAGCTAGAATGGCCGATTGACATTCTGATTGCTCTTGTTTGGATTTCATATGCGATTGTCTTTTTTGGCACAATTGTAAAACGTAAAACTTCACATATTTATGTAGCCAACTGGTTCTTTGGTGCGTTTATTGTGGTTGTTGCTATTTTGCACTTGGTGAACAGCGCATCAGTACCTGTGCATGGTTTGAAATCTTACTCTGCCTATGCTGGTACCATGGATGCTATGGTGCAGTGGTGGTACGGTCATAATGCTGTTGGGTTTTTCTTAACGGCAGGCTTTTTGGGTATGATGTATTATTTTGTACCTAAACAAGCGGGTCGTCCCGTTTATTCATACCAGTTATCTATTGTGCATTTTTGGGCGCTTATCTCGATTTATATTTGGGCGGGTGGTCACCATTTGCACTACTCTGCATTACCCGATTGGGCGCAATCTTTAGGTATGGCCATGTCTATTATTCTGCTTGCGCCATCATGGGGCGGCATGATCAACGGCGTCATGACGCTATCAGGCGCGTGGCATAAGTTGCGTACTGACCCAACATTACGCTTTTTAGTTGTTTCGTTATCGTTTTACGGTATGTCGACATTTGAAGGGCCAATGATGTCAATCAAAACCGTGAATGCGTTATCGCATAATACCGATTGGACTATCGGCCACGTGCATTCTGGTGCATTAGGTTGGGTTGCCATGATTAGCTTTGGTGCTCTTTATCATATGTACCCGATCTTATTTAACAAAGCCAAAATGCACAGTGTAAAACTGATTAATCTGCACTTTTGGTTAGCAACGATTGGTACAGTTTTATACATTGTTGCCATGTGGGTAAATGGTCTTATTCAGGGCATGATGTGGCGCGCTTATAACGATGATGGCAGCCTAACATATAGCTTTATTGAAAGTGTCGAGGCAAGTTATCCTGGTTACTACGTACGTGCTCTAGGTGGTGCTTTCTTCTTAACAGGTATGCTCATTATGGCGTATAACTGCTATAAAACGATAACCGTGGTTGAAGCCGACGATGCTCAGCCAGTAAAAGCATAGGGAGAATCGATATGAAAAATCATGACATAGTAGAAAAAAATATCGGCCTTATGGTTGTGTTAATTATTGTGGCTATTAGCTTTGGTACGCTTGTAGAAATCGTGCCTCAGTTTTTCTTAAAAGAGACAACTACTAAAGTTGAAGGCTTAAAGCCTTTGGCGGCGGTTGAGCTTGAAGGCCGCGATATTTACATCCGCGAAGGTTGTCATGTGTGTCACACACAGATGGTACGCCCATTACGTGCAGAAGTTGAGCGTTATGGCCATTACTCAGTGGCGGGCGAGTCTGTTTACGAGCATCCATTTTTGTGGGGTTCTAAGCGAACAGGCCCAGACCTTGCGCGCGTAGGTAAACGTTACAGCGATCAATGGCACAAAGCCCATTTGTATAATCCGCGCAATGTTGTGCCTGAATCAAATATGCCTGCGTTCCCTTGGTTATTTGATACTACATTAGATGGCAAATATACCGCTAAAAAAATGCAAGCACTTAAAAAAGTGGGCGTACCGTATACGCAAGAGCAAATTGATGGCGCAAGCGAAGCGGTACAAGGTGTGACAGAAATAGATGCGCTAGTAGCCTATTTGCAGCAGCTGGGTACATTGTTAACGCATAAGCGGTAAACACCATGGATATGATTGATGTAAAAAGCTATTCGCTTGTTGTTACGTTTTTAGCCTTTATTGGTGTCGGTTGGTGGGCTTTTTCCCCCAGCCGCAAAAAACGGTTCGACGAAGACGCTAAATTACCCTTTGCCGAAGACGATTATGTCAATTCAGAAGGCAAAAATAAAAAGGCATCAGATGATGCTGAAGATAAGAGGCACAATTAAAAATGAGCATTTTTTGGAATGTGTGGATCGTTGGTTTAACTTTGACCTGTTTAGGCTTAGTTTTATGGGTATTACTTGCTAACAAAAAAGTAGCCGTAAAAGACGATGGTAACGATGAAAATCGTACTACAGGCCATGTTTATGACGGCATCGAAGAATACGATAACCCATTACCTTTGTGGTGGTTTAAGTTATTTATCGTATCGTTTATTGCTGCTTTAGTCTATTTGGCGCTTTATCCTGGTTTAGGCTCTTACAAAGGATTGCTAAACTGGACATCTGTAGGTCAATTAGAGCGCGAGCAACAAAAAGGCGCAGAGAAAACAGCCGATATATACAGCGAGTTTATGGCAACGCCCGTTAAAGAGCTAGCGACCAACCCAGAAGCAATCAAAATGGGTACGCGCTTGTTTGCTAATAACTGTGCGGTTTGTCATGGTGCGGCAGCTGTGGGTAACTACTCGTTTCCTAACTTAACTGATGACGACTGGTTGTACGGCGGTACACCAGAAAAAATCAAAGAGACGCTTATTCATGGTCGAGCTGGTAATATGCCTGCTTGGGGCGATATCCTAGGTGCTGAAAAATCAGGCCATGTATCGCATTATGCACTGAGCTTATCGGGTTCTGAGCACAATGCAGAGCTTGCCGAAAAAGGTAAGCCTATATTTGCTCAATACTGCGCGGCTTGCCATATGCCAAGCGGTAAAGGTAATCAGCTAGTGGGTGCGCCAAACTTAACCGATGATGTCTTCTTGTATGAGAATACCTATGAAGATGTACTTCAAACCGTGTTAAAAGGCCGTGTTAACAAAATGCCTGCCCAAGCCCCAAGGCTCAAAGAAGAAAAAATTCATATCTTAACCGCATACGTATACTCTCTCACCCTCGAAGAGTCGGAGTAATAAACACAAGGCGTAAACAGTGTTTACGCCTTTTTTTTGCCCTCTATAACCGTTTAAGGGTGTCCCGTGAAAGACAGCAATCATAAGCCAGAATCCAATAATAACGACATCAAATACGTTAACCTGTATGAAACAGATAACAAAATTTACACGCGTAAAATTAAAGGTTTTTATCAGGCTTTGAGGCGGTATACCGGTATTCCTCTTATATTGGGTTTTGTTTTATTACCTTGGATAAATTTGGGTGATAGACCTGCTGTTTGGTTTGATTTGCCTGAAAGACAATTTCATATTTTAAGTGTGACGTTTTGGCCGCAAGATTTTATGTTGTTGGCGTGGCTATTGATTATTGCAGCTTTCTTATTATTTACCGTCACAGTTTTATTGGGTCGGGTTTGGTGTGGTTTTACCTGCCCGCAAACTGTATGGACACTTATTTATATTGCTGTTGAGCATTTTTTTGAAGGCGATCGAAATAAGCGCATTAAGTTAGATAGCCAACCGTGGGGCGTAGAAAAAATATTACGCAAAGGGGCAAAGCATACAGTCTGGTTGCTCATCGCTTTTATTACTGGCTTAACGTTTATAGGGTATTTTGTTCCGGTTAAAGAATTATCCGTTGGGTTGATCCCTTATTTTGATAAAGAGCACGGCATGTTAACGCTTGATGCGCATCCAGCGGCCATATTTTGGGTGTTCTTTTTTACCGCGATTACATATTTAAATGCTGGATGGTTGCGCGAACAAGTCTGTAAATTTATGTGCCCCTATGCGCGCTTTCAATCGGTTATGTATGACGAAGATACGCTCGCCGTGCATTATGATGCCGCGCGCGGTGAAAACCGAGGCCCCAGAAAAGCCAATCAAGATTACAAAGCACAAGGTTTAGGCGATTGTATCGATTGCTCTTGGTGCGTGCAGGTGTGCCCAGTTGATATTGATATTCGCGATGGCCTGCAATACGAGTGTATTAATTGTGGTTTATGCGTTGATGCGTGTAACCAAGTGATGGATAAGATGGATTATCCACGCGGTTTAATTCGCTTTACGTCAGATGACGAATTAAAAACAGGTAAAACACGCTTTATACGCCCGCGTTTATTTGGTTATTTGGCTGGCGTTATTATCATGATGGCTGCGTTTACAACGGCGCTTTGGGTCAGGCAGCCTTTATCGGTCGATGTTTTACGCGATAGAAGTACCCAAATGTACCGTATTGTGAGAGGAAATGTCCGTAACGTTTATACTGTTAAAATTAACAATATGAGCGAAACACCCCATACATACCGTATTAAAGTATCGGGTGATGCACCTTACGAGTTAAAGCGTTACCGCTCGGTTGTGGTCAATAGCGGCGAGGTTTTCTCTATACCTGTACAAGTTATGGTGAAAAAAGAGGCACTTCCCTCGGCCAAAAACAAAATTATTTTTACCGTGCAATCAAAAGAAGACAATGCTGTAACCGCAACCGAAACCAGCAGTTTTATTGGGCCCACTAAAAAGTAAAAACATGACATCATATCGTACACATGCAGCAAATACAGTAGATAAAGGTCTATCCAATCCTTGGTATAAAGAGTTTTGGGCGTGGTTTATTTTTACGCCCTTGGTTGCCATTATGGGTGTGATGAGCGTGCTTATTTATTTTGCTTACTCTGCAAAAGATGATGTCGTCACCGATAATTATCAAAAAAAAGGCCGAATGCTTGAGGCCAGTTTTGATGCGCAAAATTTTGCAAAAGAGTTAGGTTTAGTGGGGTTGCTTACGTCAATTAATAATACCACCTACTTAATATTAGGTGCTCAGCAAGCCGTCTTTGCGCCATCGGTATTAATGTATATTGAGCACCCCTTTAAGCAAGAGCTAGATACAACAGTAACATTGACGCTGTTAAGTGATAATCAAAGTAAGCAAACCTTATTTGATTCATCATTAGGCTTGTTAAAACAGCAAACCCAATATAAGCAGCATTATATTTATCGATTACAAAGCGACAAACCTCTAACAGGTAAACGTTATTTACGTGCATCTTACTTGACGCCATCTCCTTCAACACCATCGTCTTTAACGCAAGAAGCAACAAATGAACTAGAGGTGTGGCGTATAAGTGGCGAAACGCATTTTGACCAATCAAGCTACACTTTTTTAACGCCCTAAACTATGAGTAATGTGTGTTTTCATTGCGGTTTGCCCGCAGATAATGAGTACGATCAAACCATCAGCGGTAAGAAGGCCTCATTTTGTTGTATGGGTTGCCAAGCCGTAGCCATGATGATCTCGCAGGGCGGCCTTGAGCGTTTTTATCAGTTTCGTGATATCAAAAATAATAAAGCCAATGAAGAGCTAGCCGATTACACGCAATATGATCTACCTGAGTTAACCGCCTCCATTGCTACAGTCATAGATGAAAAAACATTACGTGTTAAATTTTACTTGTCTGATATTTCTTGTGCAGCATGCGTTTGGCTGATAGAGCAGTTTTTACATACAAAAGATGGCATTGTTAAAATTTCAATTAATGGCACCACCAAAACAGCCCTTATTAGCTTTCATAAAGATCTGATTTCCCTTGGCGAGATCATGCAGGCGCTTGCACAAATTGGTTACCCACCAGAAGTTGCCACACATAACAAAGCACAAGAGCAATTCGTTAAAAATCAAAAAAAGCATTTATTGCAAATGGCTGTCGCGGGCCTAGCCATGATGCAAATTGGCATGGTGTCTACAGCATTATATGCAGGAGGAATACAGGGCATTGATGCGCAGTTTCAGTGGTTATTACGCTGGGTTAATCTCATTTTTGCTGTGCCCGTTATGTTATATAGCGCCCAACCCTTTTTTAAAAATGCGTATCGCGCCTTGCGTTTGCGTGGTTTAAATATGGATGTACCCGTTAGCCTCGCGCTTATTTTGGCGTTTGCCGCAAGCGTATATGCCACGGTACTCAACACGGGCGAAGTGTATTTTGACTCGGTAGCGATGTTTACCTTTTTCTTGTTGTTAGGGCGGTTTTTAGAGCAACGTATACGGTTTAAAAATCAGCACGAAAGCCTGCGTTTAGTGCAGCTACTGCCTGTAACTGTTACCCGCATAGAAAATAACACACCAGTATTGATACCCCTACAAAACTTAAAAGTAAACGACGAAATAGAAGTCAAACCCGGAGAGGTTTTTGCTTGCGACGGCATCATTACCAGCGGCACAACCACCGCAGATGAATCGCTGCTTACAGGTGAATCCAAGCCGCAAGCCAAAGAGCAGGGCAGCGTGGTCATTGCAGGGTCGATTAACGGCGATACACAAGTCAGGGTTAAGGCTAACGCGGTGGGTGGCCAAACACAATTAGCATCGGTTGAGAAGCTTATCGATGATGCCGAGCACGCTAAGCCCCAGCAAGTTTTAATGGCCGATAAATTATCCAAATATTTTGTTTTCGCCGTGATTGTGGTATCCGTTATTGTGGGGACCGCATGGTGGTTTATTGATGCCTCTAAAACATTATGGGTTGTGTTATCTGTACTTGTGATTACGTGCCCTTGCGCATTATCGCTAGCTACGCCTGCGGCACTGACATCGGCAACATCGCGATTACGCAAATTGGGTTTTTTAATTCGCAGTAATCATGTACTAGAAGCGCTTAACCAAATCGAGCATGTTGTCTTTGATAAGACAGGCACATTAACCCAAGGCAATTTTAATGTTACGCAGGTATGTGTAAACAGCACTTATACTGTAGGCACAAAAACCAATAAAGATAACGTGTTATCTATTGTTTCAGCATTAGAAAAACACAGCCGTCATCCCATTGCCCAAGCCTTTAAACGCATCCACACTACACAAAAGGCGTATAACGTAGAAGTAGAAGCGGGTTTAGGTATACAAGGCGTTATAGATAAAACGCAATATTTATTTGGTAAAGCTGAGTTTATTCAGGCTAAATGGCCAAACCATGCGGCGTTAAAACCGCCCACCCATTTATCTAATAATAACGACACCAGTGAAATATGGCAGTGTCTAGCCAACAATGACGGTGTTATAGCCTGGATCGCTTTTAGCGATAGCCTACGTGATGATGCCAAAGACACCATTAACGCGTTAAAGTTAAGCGGTAAAGAGCTGCATATTGTCAGTGGCGATAAGCGTAGCCATGTACAATTTTATGCCGATAAATTACAGGTTAGCGCGCTGCTCACCGATTGCTTGCCAGGCCAAAAGCTGGATTATATCAAGGCATTACAGGCGCAGAATCAATCGGTTATGATGGTAGGTGACGGTATTAATGATGCTCCCGTATTAAGCGCAGCCAATGTTAGTGTTGCCATGCACGATGCCTCAAGTCTTGCCAAAATTAAAGCAGATGCCGTATTACTGCATAACAATTTAGCGGCATTAGAGCAAACCTTTATAGTCGCTAAAGACGTTAAGCGTATTATTAAACAAAATTTATGCTGGGCATTGGGGTATAATATTGTGGCATTGCCCTTGGCGGCGTGCGGTTTGATTCCGCCTTATTTAGCGGCTGCGGGTATGAGTTTAAGCTCGCTTATTGTAGTGGTGAACTCACTACGTTTAAACAAAGCCCGCCCTTAATATTATGCCTACAAGCGGTTACCATGCTTTATCTATAACATTTTATTTATAGTGCCTGATGTATACTGGCTAATATACAATACCTAATATAAAGCGTTTTATGTGTAATGCTTGCGGTCGGTATGAAAATAGTAAGTTAATACGAGTTAACAAAATGAATGCATTATTTTTATTGATTCCCACAGCGTTTGTGATTTTAGCGTTTGCTGTTTGGATTTTATTTTGGGCCGTTAAAAATGGTCAATACGATGATTTAGATACCGAAGGCCACCGGATTTTATTTGATGATACACCTACAAATAAAAATAACGACGCCCAACATAATGACATGTCAAATAATAACTTTTAGCATAAAAAATAATGGCTATTAACATAATAAGAGTGCTCTCGACTAAACCCTTTCTCTTCTCTATTTAAAAAGATATATACCATGTTTGATTGGCCTACTTTAACTGCTGCTTTTTTTATTGGTTTACTCGGTGCTGGGCACTGTTTAGGTATGTGCGGCGGTTTAGTGGCTGCGCTTTCTTTTGCATTACCCGCTGGCGATCTTAAAAAGAAATGCGCCTATATTACCGCATACAGTATTGGCCGTGTTGCAAGTTATACGCTTATTGGTTTGATTGTTGGTTTGCTTGGCTTGGCGGTTATGACGCAATCAGGCTTACCTATTGGGCGGATTGTCGCGGGCGTATTACTTATCTTGTTAGGTTTATATGTTGCGCAATGGTGGAAAGGTTTATCCGCGTTAGAAAAAGTTGGTGGCATTGTTTGGCGCTATATAAAACCCGTTGCCGATAAGTTATTACCTGTTAAAAATACCAAACAAGCCTTATTTTTGGGTGCATTATGGGGTTGGTTACCCTGCGGCTTGGTGTATTCGGCATTAAGTTTTGCTTTTGCTAGTAGCCATACCAGTGCCTCACAGGGCGCGCTAGTGATGTTCGCTTTTGGCTTGGGTACATTACCTGCTGTTATTGGTGGCGGGTTTGCTTCAAAAGCTGTATTTGATTTTTTTAAGCTAAAATATGTTCGTAGTGTGTTGGCATTGTGTTATATCGGATTTGGTTTGGTCACACTGTATTTTGTGTACGCCCATGCAGATCATCATGCGCAGCATGGCGCGCACAAGATGTCTCACGAGCATATGCATCATTCTAAAAAAACTCAAGTCAAATCAGCTCGCCTAGACAATCAGCCTCTCAACCATACAGCTAAAACAGTGCATGACAATATGAAACATTCACGCCCTAAAAAAGATGAAGTTGATAATGTTGACGCACATCTTCATCATCACCATTAGTTTTTTTACGTTGTGGATAAATTAGCGCAATATACTTTAAGTGTTCTGACTAATTAAATTGTACCGCATGATTTTCTGATAATAAGCTGCGCAGGTAAAAACTCACTTTCAGGTTGCTCACCATGAATAGATTGCAATATTTTTTCAACTAAAATGCGTCCTGCATCGACAGTATTTTGCCTAATTGTTGTTAATGCGGGAGAGACATAACTTGCGCTTGGTATATCATCAAAGCCGATAACAGCTACCTCCCTGGGGATTGCGATGTTATGTTCACGCAGTGCTTTAATCGCGCCAATAGCAATTAAATCACTGGCACAAAAAAGTGCATCAAACGATTCCTGTGTAAGAATGAGTGACTGTACAGCTTGAAAGCCACTTTGCTCGCTATTTTGTGCGTTAACATGAAGGCGTGGATTCAGGGTTTTCTTGCTATTTGAAAAAGCAGTCTTATAGCCTTGATAGCGTTGATAGAATTCTGGGCAATGCTCATCTGCACCGCCAATAAATGCCACTTTTTCACGGCCAGAATGAAATAAGTGGTCCACAGCTTGCGCGGCGCTAGATGTGTTATCACACCCTACAAAACACGATTCTTGCCCCGCAATAACGGGTCCCCATGTCACAAAATGTGCATTGGAGTGGATAAGGTCGTGAGCCTTTTCGTTATACGTTAAGTAATCGCCATAGCCTAGACAAATAACGCCGTCTGCACGATGGCTTTCTTCGTAGTCGGCATACCAATCATCACTTAATTGTTGAAATGATAAAAGCACATCATATTGATAGGCTGCCGCGGCTTGAGTGATGCTGCCTATCATAGTTAAAAAGAAGGGGTTGATCATTGTATTGTCGGTGCCGGCTTCGTCAAATAACAATACGGCTAATGTTTTTGTTTTTTGTGAACGTAAATTACTGGCGTTCTTATCAACTTTATAATTAAGCTCTTTGGCAATCGCTTGAATTTTTATACGTGTTTCTTTGCCAACAAGGGGGCTTCCGCTGAGTGCGCGAGATACCGTTGATTGTGATACGCCAGCCTTATAAGCAATATCAAAAGAAGTCGTTTTTTGTTGAGTCATAATACGCTCTTTTTAGTTTTTATTCCCCTATGTTACCTCAATGTTAGTATTTGTATAGCGTCTTTATTTTGACTCTAATTAGATTAAGCGAGTGGGTGCATTTAATGGGTTTAGTTTTTGGCGTATTATTTTTACAATGTAAACGATATTACTCAAATATTAAGCGTTAAATGTTATTTCACTTATTTTGGGCTTACGCTGCTGTACGCCTTGATAGTATGTATTTCGAGGGGCGTTATTTAGCATGTTTACAGTACCACTCTTGATTGCTCAATCTTCTTTATTGTTTTTATTCATTTGTTGGTGAGTAATATATTCAAAAGAAATAATAAAGCGTTGGTATATTCATAATTTATATGACTAAGCGCTTCGATATTTTTAGTATGCCAAAATATCTGTACCCCTTTATTTTTTAAGCTTACTGTAGTATTCGCTAAAAATGATTAGGCTGAGTATGTAATAAAACGAGAGGTTGAACTAGTGATACCATTTTAAAATGGATTTGAGATGTTAAAAGTAGGTAGGGGGGCTGATAGCTGGGTTTAGCTATTTATCGCTTTTTTTATTTGAAAATATAAAATAATCTCCGTTACCCCAGTATTGTAAAGCTAACTGCGCATTAAAGCGCAGCCTCCAGTAAATCTTTATTATTAACCTTACCATCAAATACCCATATTGCGACACTGTTTGGCATAACTGTATGAGAGAGCGTTTCTTTTGGCTCGAGCTGTACTGTTTTTCCAGTTAGAGCTTCTTGCCAGCGCCCTTTGTTTAACATTTTAGTGATAGAAAATGTATGTGATGTGGGTGCTTTATTGAGTAACACAAGGGCTGTTTGATTAATACCGTTATACTCAATAACGCGATAAAACGCAGCCTGATTTCCCTCTAATTTAAGGTTAACTTGTTTGCCTTTTTGCAGTGCTGGCGTGTTACGTCTTACGTTTGCAATACGTGTTAAGGCGGTAGAAATAGGGTGTGTTTTGGCTTTTTCTATATTGCTAATACCGTAATAATTGCGGTTACCTTCGTGTTCTTTTGTGCCACGCTCAAAGCCAATTTCAGAGCCATAATACACAACGGGAATACCCCTTGCGGTAAATAACCAGTTGTTGGCATTAATAAAACCGTTATCGGTTGCGCTTAAGCGCTTAACATCATGGCTATCGTAATAGGTTATGAGCTCATAGGGGTTTTGGTATACATTTGTGTCTAAATGTAAGTAGCTAAGTAATGTTTTAAAATCGCTATTGGGGTTTTCAAACACCTCTACCATGGCCTTTCTACCGGGAAAGTCTAGCACGCTTACACGGCCATTTTCAGGCTTAGTGTGTTGCGCAATAAAGTGAGCATCATAGTTAAAACTTTCACCAAACATAAAGATATTTGGGTGTTTTTCTCGTATTTTATCGGTAAAGGCTTTCCAAAACGAGTGCGGCATATGCCTGATAGTATCGATGCGCAATGCATCTACGCCTTGGTCTATCCATTTTAAATAAGCGTCCACCAAATAATCCATAACTTCGGGGTTATTGTAATCTAAATCCGATAGTTCGGCTAAATCGGGTTGTGTTAAATAAAAATCATGTAACGGGTTATTTTTATCTAATTTGGTGGGGTGTAGATTTTCATGATCGGCGACTAAATGATTATTTTGATCATAAATTTTACCGTATTCTGGCTGTATAGTCGGCATGCTAAACGCCGGTGAGCCATGATTTGCCACAATATCAAGCACAGTTTTTAAGCCGTTTTCTTTAAGAACAGCATTTAAACCTTGGTAATCGAGGTCGCTGGACGGTAGATGTTCATCAAGCTTATAAAAATTGACACCCCAATAGCCATGAAACCCCGTTTTTCCTTGATCACCAAAACCGCCGTAGTTCACTTTTGTGCCGCCAGTAAATGCCTCGTTGGGGTTATCAATAATAGGGGTTAACCACACAGCATCAAAGCCTAAGGCTTTAATATATCTGGCGTGATTGGCTACACCTTTAAAGTCGCCGCCTAAATAACCCACATTGGCTTGTTTACCCTTAGGGCCTTTGAGCGGTCTATCAAAGGTAAACGTTGCGCTATTAGGTTTGCCTTGTTGCTCAAAGTTATTGCTTTTATCTCCATCTACAAAGCGGTCCGTCATTAAAAAATAAATGGCATGTTCCGCGAATGGCTCGGTTGTACCAATAATAGATTGCGTATTATACAAAGTATGTGCGGTATTAACTTTGTCATTTTTATGCGTGATACTGCAGCTAACGCTAATACTGCTAGCAATCAGAATAGTTAATGATTTTTTTAACATGGTATGCCCTTTCATTATTTTGTATCGTTAACAAGCGTTAGTGCTAAAGCGGCTATAAACATCGAACCGCCGCCCATGACTAAAGCAAATACGGCCTCGCCAGAAAATATATGGCGTACAAATAAACCTAAAATACTGGCGGCTAGTATTTGAGGTAAAACAATAAAAAAATTAAAAATTCCCATGTAAATACCCATTTTTTTGACGGGTAAATGATTAGCCAAAATAGCGTAAGGCAACGATAGTATCGCCGCCCAAGCAAAGCCGACACCCACCATAGATATAATTAAATATTGAGGGCTACTAATAAGGCTATAACTTACTAAGCCTAACCCACCAAGACAAAGACAAATGGCGTATGTTGTTTTACGGCCTATTTTATTTGCCATAGGTGCAATGGCTAACGCTGCTAACGCCGCAAAGCCGTTATAGGCGGCAAACATTACGCCTACCCAGTTAGCGCCATCGTTATATTCTTGTGAGCCTACCAGTACAGAATCAAATTGATGTTTAGTGACCGATTCTGTCGAGTAAATCCACATAGAAAAAAGCGCAAACCATGAAAAAAACTGCACAACGGCAAGCCTAATCATCACTTTTGGCATGGTAAAAAAGTCACTTACAATCTGATAAAAACCATGGCTAGTTTTATTGTTTTTTTGTAACGAATAAGCAATAAATAAAATAGCGGCTATGGCTATGGCGCCCATACTTAAAATGTACAGCTCTTTTGCCCAACCAAATGTGTGAATAAGACCGCTAAAAATAACACCAAAAATAAAAATAGGCGGTATCAATTTTATAAATAATATGTGATTGATGTGCGCTGACTGAACGCTCTTTACTGTGGATGAATCGTTGTTATCAAACGCCTCTAATTGTTCGGGTGAGTATTCGCGCGTACGCAGTATTGTCCAGCCAACACATAAAAACAGTACTACTGCACCAATATAAAAAGCGTACTTAACTGTATCGGGTATGGCGCCAACTTCAGCGGTATTGCTAATGGTGATAGCGTCTACGTGTGTTGATAGTAAATCTAATAGGTAGGGGAGCATCGAGGCGATGACTGCCCCTGTGCCAATAAAAAAGCTTTGTAGTGCAAAGCCTTGAGTTCGTTGTTTTTTGGGGAGCATATCGCCAACAAACGCTCTAAAAGGCTCCATCGAGACATTAATCGCGCCATCCATAATCCATAACATGCCTGCCGCTATCCAAAGAGTCGGGGAGTTGGGCATGGCAATCAGGGCCAGTGATGCGGCAATGGCACCGTATAAAAAGTATGGGCGCCTGCGCCCTAGTCGTGTCCATGTTTTATCGCTAAAGTAACCTACTATGGGTTGTACTATTAAACCTGTTAACGGGGCGGCAATCCATAAAATAGGAATATCATCAATCGATGCCCCTAGTGATTGGAAAATACGGCTTACGTTGGCATTTTGTAACGCAAAACCAAATTGAATACCCATAAAACCAAAACACATATTCCATATTTGCCAAAAATGTAGCGTGGGCTTTTGGTTGCCAGCATTAGGCTGAGATATATCAATAGAGTTAGATGAGCGGGGTGATGAGGGAGTTACAGTGTCTGACATGCGTCACCTTTTATAGGGTTGTTATAATTTTATTAATGTATGATCTATTTGGTTTTAATACGCTTATGCTGAAGAGAAAACTGACTATCGTTATGTTTTAATAAATATGTAAGCCAATACTTCTATTGATATTTCAGCGGATATTTCAATTCAAACTTTAAATAACTTTATTGTCTATCAATACACTTGTTAATCAACGCTTCCCTATGTGAAATACAGTAAATAAAAAAGCCTAAGCGGAAAAACACTTAGGCTTGTTATTACGTCGGGAGGATTAAAAATTCGCTTTAAAGCGTAAGCCTGTCATACGCGGAGCATTTAAATAACGAATATTTACCGAGTTATTAATAAACCCTTTTGTTGATGCCGCTACATTAGTCGCGTTTTGTACAAAGGCATCCAAGCGATATGCACCGTCACCAAAATTAATCCCTGCATTTAAGTTAACAAGCCAGTATCCCGCGACTTCATCAGAGTAGAAGTTTGAGTTTGCCGCGCCGCCTACATTTGATAAATTACTGTTATTGTTGGGTGCAGGTAGATCGCTAAGGGGTATTTCAACCGTGGTGTCGCCATCCAAGCGGTAGCCTTTGTTGTTATAAGCACTCAAAAAGTAATCGCTGCGATAACTGGCATTTATTGTCCAGTCAAACGTGTCTATGGCCTCAACAGGTATGTCCATTTCTTGAGAGATGCGCAGGTTAATATTTACGTCTGATACATTAGGTAAATCGTTACCGTCTACGCTAATAACGGGCGATGTTGGGTTGCGTGCATCCACAATAGAGGTGTTAGTTAACTCGCTATCTAATAGTAATAATGTCGCATTTACATTAAAACCGTAATCCAAGTTAACGTTACCCTCAACTTCTAAGCCCAATACACTTGCATCGCCTACATTATCGGTAAATACTTGCTGATTAACGCCTTCTAACCCTGTTAAGTTATTCACATCAACTAATAGCTGGGCAACGTAATCGGTGTAATCATAATAAAACAAAGCCGCATTGACTGAAGGGCTAAAGCCTGCAACATCTAATTGCATTTTTGCACCAAACTCAAAAGCTAATAATGATTCTGGATCCCACGTTTGGTCCACTTGTGTCGTGCTTGGGTCGCCATTGGCATCGGTTGTATTAATAACAAGCGGGCGGTTAATACCACCAGAACGTGTACCTGTAGAAACCGTACCGTAAATTAAATCACCTTCTTCAGTATCAAATTCAAGGCCTAAGCGCCAATCGCTGTAACTGTCTTTCACGCGGTTTTCGGCACGTAAAGAGCCACCTGCACCAAAGGCCGATGAAACAGTAATGTCGCATGTCACGCCCTGCTCGCAATCATTTAATACATTGCCCCAGTTGTCACCTAAGCCAAATTGAGCGACTCCATCTAGAAATAACGCTTTTGCGCCCGAACCCGGTGTGGCGTTTTGAATCGTACGTTGACCAGGGTCGGTCAACCTAAAACCAGGGCCGCCAATGATTAAATCGCTGGGCTCATTAAAGCCCGGATAATTCAAGAAAAAATCTTGTGTGAAGTTAAATTGGTATTGGGCATTATAGTCTCGTTGAATTTTTTCTTCATCGGTAAAGCGTAAGCCGCCAATTAAACGCATGTTATCGGTAAGGGCAAAAGTACCGTCTGCATAAAAAGCCGATGAGCTCACTTGTGAGCCGTCGCCTCGGTTTTCACCACCTAATCCATTTTGAAAGCAGCTAATAGTGTCGCCATCAATAACTTCAGAATTTAACCATGCGGTACTGTCACCACAAAAACCGTTACCCACGTCAAACGATAGATAGTCAAAATCTTCATCAAAAAAGAATGCACCTGCTGTCCATTGTAAGCGGCTACCTTCATGCGAATAAAAGCGTATTTCATGGGTTTGAGACTGGCTTCTATCGGCTTGATAAAATGTATCGTTCACACGTAAACTGTTTGTAAAGTTTTCGCCCGACGCAATAAATGCCGCCTCATTTTCAGAGCCCGGAAAGTTTTGCCCGAGTTGCCATTCGCGCGATGCGTTTTTGTTATAGGCCAATAAATCATTAGACGAGCCGCTGTACTCTATACCAAAGGCATCAAAGTTATAACTTGCGGTCACTAAAAATGTTTCAACGTCTTGCTCGTACGATCCGCCACGTCGAAAATACTGATTCCAAGGGTCGTCTAAGTCATTAATGTCATACCCAGCCGATAATGAACGACCCGTAAATGCACCGGGGTCACCGCTACTTTTTACATCTGAATTTGCATAGATAACATCTAACGTAAATGCATCCGTGGGTTGCCAGCGATACGATAAACGGTAGGCGGTATCGTCTTTAGCGCTTGGGGTATCAATTTGTCCACCATCATCAAAGGCGTTGGTGTACAAACCGTCGTGCGCTTTAGACCAAGCCGATACACGTACGGCGCTGTTTTCTGTAAGGGGAATATTCATCACGCCGCTGACTTCGCGGGTGTTAAAGCTGCCAATAGTGCCACTAAATGTACCAGAAAATTCACCTAATACTGGTTTATTAGAGATGATGTTAATTGTACCGCCTGTCGCATTGCGGCCGCGCAATGTACCTTGCGGTCCTTTGTTAACCTCAACGCGTTCAGAATCAAAAAATAGCGGGCCAATGCCTCGCGGGCGGGGTAAATAAATACCGTTATAGTGCGTTGCCACTGAAGGGTCGGATGAGAAATCACTATCGGACGATCCAATACCACGCAGGTAAACTTCAATCTTGCCTTCTTGGTTGGCAATTTGTAACCCTGGCACCGAAAACTGCAAATTAGTAAAGTCTGAATTAATACCCAGTTTTTCAAGTTCTTCACCAGCAAATACTTGTACCGTTTGCGATACATCTTGTAAGTTTTGCTCTCGGCGGTTAACAGTTACGATAACTTCTTCAATAGCTGGCTTAGAGTCGTATTGGTTTTGTGATTGAGCAAAAGCCCCTTGCGAATACGCAATGCTTGCAGAAATGCTTAATGCTAAAAGTGATTGTTTAAATATTGGTGCACACAAACCTTGTGTCGAGATTATATTTCTCATCGAATGATCCTCACTATAATTATTATTCTCCCTTCTTAACAATCATTTTTATCTTTCTTGTTAGGAGGGAAATGCTATTCAAATAACGTACTAAAACTGTTGTATCACATAATGGAATGGCATCGATTTGTGATATAGCAAAATAGTACGCAACCCACTGACTTGCACGCAATGCTATGCATACGTATTCATAGCCTATTTTTATATTAAATGATCTTGAATACGTATGCATAGCATTGAGCATTACCGCATTGACCAGTAATTTATGCGCTTAGGCAAAGATTATTGCCTGCATTGTTGAATAACAATATACAACACGCCTCTAATGGCCATAATAATGATCGGTATGAGATAAAAGAAATGGACAATATTAACTGGTGGAAAAACGCAATTATTTATCAGATATACCCGCGTAGCTTAAAAGACAGCAACGGTGACGGTATTGGTGATATCCAAGGGATTATCAGCAAGCTGGATTATATTGAAAGCTTAGGTGTTGATGCGGTTTGGATATCACCGTTTTTTAAATCCCCCATGAAAGATTTTGGTTACGATATCAGTGATTACCGTAATGTTGATCCTATTTTTGGCTCATTAAGTGATTTTGACGAACTGATTGAAAAAGCGCATAAACGTCATATTCGCGTGATGATTGATCAGGTGTTGAGCCATAC
>CAKZUG010000116.1 GCA_937920545.1 uncultured Saccharophagus sp. | reverse complement strand
AAACATCAGCAACACCCGCACCTTCAGAACCCGGCAACCATGCAGCAACAAAAGCGTCTGACTGGTTAAACTCGGTGTTCATCCACATTGCACGGCCCGTTAGGAATATAGCAACTGTTGGAATACCTTCTGATTTAAACTTCTTTAACAACGCTAAACCGTCTTCAGATTCAAAATCAACGTGGGGTCTATCACCTTGGAACTCGGCGTAAGGGTCTTCACCAAACACAACAACAGCGACATCTGGCTTTTCAGTATACTCGCCTGTTTCGCTAAGTGTGACTTTACCACCAGCCGCTTCAGCGGCTTTTTTGAAACCACCGTAGATAGAATCTGCATTAGGGAAATCAGAATTTACATTACCACGACCCTGCCATGACAATGTCCAACCACCCGACTGCTTACCAATATTATCTGCACCGTCGCCCGCCATTAAGATGTGCTGCTTAGGTGAAAGCGGTAATGTTTTGTTGTTGTTTTTGATTAAAACAAGTGATTCGCGTACCGCACGGCGCGCAACAGCACGGTGCTCTGCAGAACCGAGTAAATCATATTTACCCGAGTGCAAACGCTTAGAAGGTAAGCCTGCATCAAATAAACCTGCACGTTTTTTAACACGAAGTACGCGGGCAACAGCTTCATCTAAACGCTCAGCTGTGATCTCGCCTGCTTTAACTTGCGCGAGTGTGTTGTGGTATAGCTTTTCCCAGCTATCTGGCGCCATAAACATGTCTAGGCCCGCATTAATCGATTGCGCGCACGAAATATTCGTACAGCCTTTAACTTGCCCGTGACCATTCCAATCACCAACAACAAAACCGTCTAGGCCCATTTGATCAACAAGTACGTCGCTTAATAGCGGCTCATGACCGTGCATTTTTTTACCATGCCAGCTGTTAAAAGACGCCATCACAACCTGAACACCCGCTTTAATAGCTGGTGGGTAGCCCGCGCCTTGAATATCACGTAGCTCTTCTTCACTGGTAATGTTGTCACCTTGGTCACGACCGCCTACTGTGCCGCCATCACCAATAAAATGCTTAGCGGTTGCAATAAGATGGTCATCACCTAAAAACGCAGGTGTATTTACCTTACCTTGGATGCCTTCAACTAAATAGCCAGAATAATCTGCAACAATTTTTGGGTCTTCGGAGTAGCTTTCATACGTTCTACCCCAGCGGTCATCACGTACAACAGCAATGGTCGGTGCAAACGTCCAATCCAAACCAGTAATCAACAACTCTTTTGCTGTTACACGACCAATATCACGCATTAATTTAGGGTCGTTTGCCGCACCTAAGCCAATGTTATGAGGGAAAATTGTCGCACCCACAATGTTGTTATGACCATGAACAGCATCCGTACCCCATAAGGCAGGAATACCTACACCGCCATCTGTTTTATCGGTAGAAGCAATCCAAAATTCATCGGCTAAAGCCACCCAAGCATCAGGTGTTGTACGGTTATCCCCACCAGGAGCAGAGTTACCGCCGTTAAGAATAGAACCTAAATTATATTCTTTTACCTGTGCAGGTGTAATAGAACCAATATCGGCTTGAATAATCTGACCAACCTTTTCTTCAACCGTCATTTTAGCCATAAGGGCTTTGATGTCGGTTTCCATTTTTGGGTCACGCTTGATGGGCGAAGCTTGCTTGGGCCAAATTTCGGGGTGAATAACGGGCTTTTCACTTTTTACACTCGCGTTATCCGTCGCTTTGGGTGCGCTTTCTTGAACTTCTGTATTGTTCGACGAACAACCAGCAAGGCCCACAAGTAATGTCGATGCCAGTATCGGCATTAATAATTTCATTGAGACTCCAAAGAAAATGTAAATTAAAGGTTGGAAGGATTATTTAACCAGTTAATCACGACTAGAAAACCTAAATAACCGCTGTTAATAATGAAAGTAAAATGACTTTCAATCAAAATCGCGCAACATCATACCATTAGGAAAGCATAATCTTAACTATTTTAAATCTTAATTTAAGGCTGCAAACATCAGGCAAAAAAAAGCCGCTTACATTTTCATGCAAGCGGCCATAAAACAAATGATTATCGCTCTGTTTTAGGGAGAGAGCGGCGATCAACACCAGGGCCTAAGTTAAGGACAAAAATAGGACCTACTTCAATTGTTTGCTCATGTTTTGCGTACTGTAAAGAGAATTGTGTTTCTTCTCGGGGGTAGCTATCGTTAGCAACCGTGCTGAAGTAATGCAATTTCCAGTTCGGTGTTAAGTTAACAGGCTGACGAGAAATGGCTTTGTAAGGTTTGATTGACTGCTGCAGTACCGCTTCAACAACAGCCTCATCACTTTGCTCAATTGAGCGCATCCATGCACCAACAACAATGGTGTCACCTGACATCAACTTATCTACGATAAGTGTATTAATACCTGCATCCCAAATACCACTAGCGGGCTTTCTAACTCTTACACGTACGGCTTCTCCGCCAGGTACACCTTTGCTATCTTCAATTGATACCGTGACTTTCTTACCATAAGACTGCATATAATTTGGATACGGGATGTTGATTAGCCGACCAGCCTTTGGCAGATCAAGCAAAATAGACGCGTAAGCTTGGTTAATTTGAGACTTATCTTTAATTGCAAAAGATAATGGCGTGGCTAGAACAAGTAATAGTGTCAATAATAATTTATTCATGGGCTTTTCTCGTTATCGTCATAAACAGTTGTTGTATAATAAAAAGGTGAACCTTTATGCAAACTTAACAGTGTAAACCTTAAAAATATGAACGTTTACATTAATGCGTATATGTTACATATAAAGTATAGTAATATCTCATGATTGGCAATGCTTGTTAATATATGACTGGTGTGTTGGCATAGCATTAACGCATTGCTTTATAGTCTGCTTTGTTTTATCTAGCATCGCTTCCAACTCCGATTCATCTACACTATCCACTAGCCGATGATACTTCTGCGTTGTAATATTTTGACCGTCCAATACGGCCAGCCAACTTGATTCAGTAAATAACTCGTTATTATCGCGCGTAACCAAACCAGCATCTTTATATAATGCTATTTTGTGGTTTAAGTATTTAGGGGCATCTAACTGTTTACAATACCGCCAAAAAGGCGTGTCATCACGCGTTGTTGCATGGTAATGCAGTATTAAAAAATCACGTATTTGTTGGTATTCAAGGTGTGCGTCAGCATTGTACTTATCAATCACGGTTTGATTAAAGCTTTTATCAGGGAAAAACCCTATCAAACGTGAAATAGCCGTTTGAATTAAGTGAATACTGGTGGACTCTAGCGGCTCCATAAATCCAGTCGCTAAACCTATAGCAATACAATTTTTGTTCCAGCACTTTTTGCGGCGGCCTGTTGTAAACTTAATAAACCGCGGGTCGGCAAGCGGCTTACCGTCTAAGTTTGATAAAAGCGTATGGGCGGCCTCGTCATCGGAGATATAATCACCACAATAAACGTAGCCATTACCTGTACGGTGTTGCAGCGGGATGCGCCACTGCCAGCCCGCGTCACGTGCAGTCGAGCGAGTAAAGGGCGTTGGCTCTTCTACTTTTTCGCACGGAACTGCAACAGCACGATTACAACGTAATAAATCACTCCAATCTTCATACCCTGTATGCAATGCCTGCTCAATTAACAACCCTCTAAAACCGCTGCAATCTATAAATAAATCACCGCCTATCACGTCACCATTTTCTAGCATCACGCTTTCAATAAACCCATCATCGGGCTTAAGGTTCACCTTTGATATTTTACCTTCTATGCGTTTTACGCCTAAATTCTGAGAGAATTCACTTAAGTATTTAGCATAAAGCCCCGCATCTAAATGGTACGCATAGGCTACATTGGCCAAAGGCGAACCAGGAATATTAACAGGGCGCGAGAATTTACGCTCTTTTGCTGCTTGCACACAAATAGAGTAATCGCTTAGCTCGCTCGCTTTATCCAGCTGGCGCATTTTTATCCAATGATGATAAAAGTCAATACCGTTTGGCATATCGTCACCGTAACGGCCAAACGGGTGAATATACGACTCGCCTTTTGCACCCCAATCAACAAAATCGATACCCAACTTAAATGTGGCCTGTGTTTGCCTCATAAAAGTATCTTCATCAATACCTAAGCGCTGGTTGAATTGCGCAACAGCGGGAATCGTCGCCTCTCCAACACCTACCGTGCCAATATCATCGGATTCAATGAGTGTAATATTACAGCTGTTTTTAAAAAATTTACCCAGTGCAGCGGCGGCCATCCAGCCTGCTGTACCGCCGCCAACAATAACTACACGGTTAATTTTTTGATCGTTAAGCATTTTCAGCCCTCTGACTCGCCGCCTTACTATGGCGCTTGTAGGCATTTAAGTATTCTTTCACGTATGCAATATGGCTTGGCATACCTTGCACAATCGACTGGGCTGTATGCTGTATTTTTTGATAGATCAGTTTCATTTGCTCTACATCTTTTGTGTCAAGCAAGGGATCGTACTGCTTGGGTAGTACCTGATGTCCAAGCAGAAAACTCATCCACGTATCTTTAGAGAATGTCTCGCGCTCATAGAAAGGGAAGCGGCCTCGCGCTTCAAACAAGGACAATTTATGCTCCAGCGAGTTCAGCAAAGGCTGGGCCTTCACCCGCAACCAAAAAGCGGTATCGCGCTCTTTGGCCACGTAATAATGTGCGGTGTTAAAATCCATTAAACGGTCGTATTCTTGCAGTGTAATGGCGTTAAACTCGTCGCATAAACTTTGCTGAAAACCCGTAGGGTAAAAATCCATAAACCGCAATAAGCTGCTTTGTACCAAGTGCACGATGGGTACGCTTAGGTTCTCGATAAACCCTGCCGCCTCACCAACCGCTAAACAATTTGCACTCCAGAACGTGCTCTGCCTGCCCATAGCATATTGCTTAAATGTAATATCGGCCGACGGGCTAAGGTTTTCACCGTATATAAAACGCTGCACGGCATCGTCGTAAGTTAACTCTTTTGATGAATAATAAAACTCAATAAGCACTTTATTTTGTAACGGTAACGTGCGGCTCCAGCCAAAGCCATGCGTTTGCATAGTGGTTGAGGGGCTTTGCGCGCGGTTTTTATCAACGTGATCAGGTGATACAAAGGTGCTTATGCAACAATCACAACCAAGTTGAGCGCTTAAATCGGTAAAGACGCCATCGGCTACTTGTGCCGTTAAGAGCGCGTTAGGCGTAGCATCAATAAAAAAATCGGCGCTTATACTCTCATCACTTGATGTTTCAACGCTCTTTATAAACCCGTTATGCTCATGAGTTTGTACAGAAGTCACATCCGCATTCACAACATGAATTAACGGTGCAACACGTTCTTTAATAAGGGCTAAATATGGCGCGGTTTCAACATGTAGCCCATAACTGTATGGCGCAAACATAGGTTGCGGCTGAGCATTAGAGGGCGGGCGTGGATGCGCAAACTTATTTGCCCGCATGGCTTGTGCAGCAAGCGAGTAATTCTCGACAATTAATGGCTGCCCTGGGCGCTTAAACTTTGTTAGCAGGTCAGCAGTACTCATGCCCTCTAGCATAGCGCCATAGCTATTAGGCGTATGATGAAAAACGCCTTGACTCCAATCAATGTAACGAGAACCCAGCTGATACGTTGCATTCGCATGCAAGATAATATCGGCCTCTTTCAAACCCAACATTTTATGCACTGTGCTAGATGCAGATGTTAACGGCTGCACTAAGGCATCATTGACTACACTTGCATGCTCTACCAAAGTAATTTTACAGGCTTTGCCCACCAGTGAACGCGCCAACATACCTGCGGCCGTCCACCCTGCAACGCCGCCACCCGCCACCACAATATGCGCTATTTTATCTGTCATGATGTTTGCCCGTATAAATTACTGGTTGCTGGCGGAGCGGTATATTCACCTTCTTTTGCCATACAATATTTTGCAATGCTATCGGTATGATCCGGCATAGATTGCACCGTCTGAGCAACCGCTTGCTTGATGCCTATAAAATGATTAGCGAGCTTTTCTAAATCCAACTGCTCTACGCGGGTGTCATAGCTTTTTGGCAACATACCTTGGCCTAAATACACCGCAATCCAACTGGGTTTTAAAAATAGCCCCTCGGTATAAGGTGATACTCGGCCTGTCTGTTCGAATAATGCCATTTTATGCGTTAGCGCTGCGGGCTTCACCATGTGCTTGCAATACTGCCAAAAAGGCGAATCTTCACGACGCGTAGCGGTGTAGTGCAGCACTAAAAAATCGCGCAGAGTTTCAAACTCCAACCCCATAGAGCGGTTATATTCATCACGCAATACGTTATTGATATTTTTATAGGGGAAAAACTCGACTAACTTCATGATAGCGAGCTGAATAAGGTGGATACTGGTTGACTCTAGCGGTTCTAAAAAGCCTGCTGACAAACCAATTGCGATGCAGTTTTTAGACCAAAACTGGTTGCGCCTGCCCGTTGTAAACTGTATGTGATTAGCATCACCCAGCGGCTCACCTTCTAAATTATCGCGCAGGAGCTGCTCAGCCTCATCGGCTTGCATATATTTGCTACAGTAAATCACGCCATTACCCGTTCGATGCTGCAGTGGAATGCGCCAGCGCCAGCCAGCATCGTGTGCAATGGCACGGGTATAAGGCGTAATATCACCATTAGACTTACAAGGTATGGCAACAGCGCGGTCACAAGGTAACCAATGGCTCCAATCTTGATAGCCCGATTTTAGCGTTTGCTCTATCAACAACCCTCTAAAGCCCGAGCAATCAATAAATAAGTCGCCTTTAATTGTATGACCATTTTCTAAGGTCACGCTGGTAATATTACCACTGTGTTCGCAGGTGGCTACGTGCTCGACCTTACCTTCTGTACGCACTACGCCTAACTTTTCACAGTATGTACGCAAGTATTTTGCAAATGCAGAAGCATCTAGGTGGTAGGCGTACCCAAAGGTAGATGCAAGAGTAGAGGTATCAGCAGAAGGGTAATCAAATTTTGATGCTTGAGAGGCTTTTACAGGTAAAGAGTAATCGCAGATAGGCGTCGCATCACCAAGCTCACGTAAGCGCAGCCAGTAATGATGAAAATCAATACCGCCAATAGGTTCGCCATAATCACCAAACGGATGAATATACGCCTCGCCTTTATCGCCCCAATTTGAGAATTCAATGCCCGTTTTGTAAGTGGCATTAGTGGTACGCATAAACGTTGACTCATCTATACCTAAACGCTGAATAAACGCGCGTAAATGCGGCAATGTTGCCTCGCCAACACCGACCGTGCCTATTTGGTCAGATTCGACCAGCTCGATAGCACAATGCTGTGTACCGACAATTTTTGCCAAGGCAGCCGCTGTCATCCAGCCCGATGTCCCTCCCCCTACAATCACAATTTTTTGCAGTGCATCGTTGGTCATACGTTCCCCATTGCTTTTTATTTTTAAGCTAGCTTCTTATTAAAAAGCCAATTTAAAGACAAAAAAATACCGCAAGTGCGAGATGCACTTGCGGTATGGTGTTGATTATAAGCTTACTCTAAGAACTAAAGAGTAACGTCTATCAGTAAAGAATGAGTTACGCGTTACTTGAGGGCCATCTTCAACTTTCAAACGAGATAAAGTATTTTCATTTGTTAAGTTCGCGCCAGTTAAACCAACTTTTACGCTATCGTTAACATTATAAAAAATCGAACCGTCTAAAGTACCTGTCGACTCGGCGAATACTGGTTGCCCCAAATTAACATTAGCGGCACTTAGAAGGTAATCACTTCTGTAGTTATACGCCAATCGTGATGAGATAACATCTGTATCGTAAATAGCGACCAAATTAAAAGTATGCTCAGAAAGACCCTGCAGCGGTAAACCTTCAACTGGAGAAGAGATAGACTGCGCAGGATTATTCGGGTCAGTTACCTGATTAGGCGCACCATCCTGCTCTAAGAAACTATAGTTAGACTGAATACCAAAGCCATCCAGCCAGTCAGGTAAATTTTTGAAGAAGTGCGAATAACCTAATTCAACGCCATAAATCTCGCCATCACCTTGGTTAATCGGCTGCCTAACATTTACCGTCTCAGTTGGGAAGCCAACTATAGGCTCAAAGCTAGAGCCTGCAGCGAAGAAGTTCGTCACTTCCTTATAAAAGACGCCAGCAGTTAATGAGCTATCATCATCAAAATACCACTCTAATGATAGATCATAGTTATCTGCTTCCATAGGCTGCAAATTTGGATTACCACTGATCTGAACAAACTGAGTAAACACGTTATCGTTATCTTCAGCAGCGATATTGAAGTTAAACCTCAAGTCACCCAAGTTAGCATACGAGACAGCTTGAGAGTAAGCGCCACGTAGAATCAAATCATCAGTCAACTCATACTTCACATTTAAGCTTGGCAACACAGCTGAAAAATCATTTTTAACAGATGTAACATCAGTGGGCGGGGCACCAAATACAGGCCTAGCTGACACCGGCACACTATTTTCAAATGTAGTATTACCATTCAACCTAGAAAGATCTGGGAACGTTTGAGCTCCAGAAGTTTTATTGCTCTGCTTAACGTATCGCAAACCCACATTACCAGAAAATCTATTGGTATCACCACCGCCAAAATTCAACTTAACATAAAAAGCTGAATTTCGTTCGTTAGTTGGGTTGACCTCACTTGGCAGATAAAAACCATCAACAACACCTTCACGGCCAGCTAAGTTGGGATCGCCTCGTCTAAAGTCTGTAAAGTTAGAAAAATTCTCAAAATTACTAACAACTTTCGGGTCAATGTATAACCCTGTAAAATCTATACCGGGTTGTCCACGATGAAAGTTATTGATTGAAACAGCTTGAACAGGAGGAGTATTGGTACTATCAACGATAATACCGTTAACGACGTCGCCATCGTTGTTAGGTGAGCCATCTTCGTTTGTTGTTGCTGGATCATCTGCATACTCGGTTCCAGCAAAATCAATCTGGCCACCATTCCATGCTTCCGATAGGTTTTGCCAGTTGAAAAGTGACCAACGTGTTGTTTGATCTCTCTCGGCATAGCGTACACCTGTTTCAAACGATCTAAAAATGCCCGAATCAATCTCATAATCCAAATCTAATTGAAACGCTTGCTCTTGCGCTTCACTTTCTTCTAGGTGATCCATAGCGGCTCTAAAGAAGTAGTTTGACGGGTCAGTAAAATACTCCTCATCCGTTTGACCTACTCCCTCTGGAGCTGAGAAGCCAACTCTTGGGTTGCCACCATTGGCAGACGCATTGATATCCACGCCGCCTTCTACCCCACCAAAGACAGACAGATCTTCATTTTCGTTTTCAGCTTGAATGTATTGCGCATCAAAACTTAAATCTAAACGATCTGTCACTTGGTATTGAATATTAAAAGATACGTCTTCAATTAATTCGCGAGTATCAGATTCCCGAGTTTGCGGGCCAAAACCATTAGCTAAACCGGTAATAGTTCCACTTTCAAATACGCCGTCAGTAAATACGGCGTCACGATAGCTGTTACCGCCTTGATCGTCTGAGAAAAAAGCAAGCTCTTGCCATTTACTTCTCGACTGAGAGCGAACATATTCTAGTGTTGTTTCTAAACGGCTATCGTCAGAACGGTACTGCAACGATGTGGCTAAACCACGACGAAATCTATCGGTATCCGTACTACGAATGCCCGCATTTATAGGGGCATAGACATCTTCGCCATCAACATTAACTAAATTGTGCTTGCCTAGCTCTGTACCATCAGCACGAAACTTGAGGCGCGCTTCAGAGTAACTCACTAAAAATCCAAGTTCACCACTGCTAAGCTCAAAGATATCACTGTATAAGCCTGAAAACTCCGGAGTTACCTCTTCACGAAAGTCACCATAATTGGCTTGAGCAGAAAACCCTAGTTGACGGCCATTTGAATCAAAAGCCTTACGTGTATTAAGTGTAACTGTACCCGAGATACCGCCTTCAATCATGTCGGCTGTTTGGTTTTTGACAACCTCAACACTACCCAACAAGTCTTTAGAGACATCTTCAAAACTTAAACCACGACCATTTGTTGCCGAAAAACTATCGCGGCCGTTAAATGATGTACGTGTTTGCGGTAAACCACGTAATGTAATGTTACTACCTTCAGAAGAGAAGTGATCAGAATCGTTTGGCGCAGCAAAACGCTCAATAGCAATACCGGGTACACGCTGAAGGGCTTCAAGTACAGATGCATCGGGTAGTGAGCCGATATCTTCTGCAGAGATTGCATCTACAAATGTTTCTGCGTCGCGTTTGATTTGTTGCGCGTTAATGATGTTCTGACGAACACCCGTAATCACAACTTCTTCGACAGCAGTTTCAGACTGTTCTGTATTTGTTTGAGCATGTGCCGTGGCGACTGCCATTACCGATAGCGCCAATACCGTTTTTTTGAACGGCACCTTGGTCGATCGGGTGTTTAGGCCAGTTGAATTGACCATATTTCTCTCCTCAATAATATCTTTTTTTGGTTTTTTAAACATTTTTGAACTTATTTGCAGTATGAAAACTGCACGCGTGGGTGAAAATACTCTATTTTGCTGCGACAAACAATGTGTTTGCGGCCTACAGCATGATTAATTTACATTATGCATCAATATTTAGAAGTATCATTTTTTTTATAAAAAACCATACAATCATAACCTGTCAAAGCACAGCTAAACAGTGCATAAAAGACTCCAACAACACTCAAACTGGTGCAATTTTGCACAAAACTCATCATAAATATGAGACAGATAGTTTATTTATAGAAGAAAGATGACTTGGACGCTATTAATTTTAAAACTCACCTTCCTTTTTCTTTTTTATGCCTATACTAATTCTTGTTAAAAACATAAGTACATCTAGCTGTAAAACAAACAGCTAAAACAGCTTTGATCGGGTCATGTTTTAACCTGCCCATAACAATAATTAAGGGCGTCAAGCTTTATATAGTTACGCGTAATTGACACGTAACTATTTTTTACTTTTTTTAACATTTTCTCCTATAAAGCAATTTACCTTCATGTAAATTCAATCATAAAAACTGGACGCCTCGCACACATTAAATGTAGGCGGGAAATCAATAAAGGGATCCTCATGAAAACAAAAACACGTCAACTTTGTACCGCCATTGCAATGGCGACCGCATCACTCTATGGCGCACATGCCGCCGCCATTGATGTTAACTATGGCAAAGCATTACAAAGCTCAATTTATTTTTATGAAGCACAACAAGCGGGTAAGTTACCCAGCTGGAACCGTGTTGAATGGCGCGGTGACTCGGTACTCAACGATGGCGCCGATGTGGGCGTCGACCTCTCTGGCGGGTGGTTTGATGCTGGCGATCATGTCAAATTTGGCTTTCCTATGGCCGCATCCGCCACAGTATTAGCCTGGGGTGTATTAGAAAACCCCGAAGCCTATGAGCAAACGGGCCAGATGGTACATATCAAAAACAATCTACGTTTTGTCGCCGATTATTTTATGGCGGCACACACAGCACCCAATGAGCTGTATGGCCAAGTAGGCGGCGGCAGTGCCGACCACAGCTGGTGGGGCGCACCCGAGGTGATAACCCTAACAACACGCCAAGCCAGCGAGCGACCTTCGTTTAAAATTGATGCCAGCTGCCCAGGCTCTGACCTTGCTGGCGAAACAGCCGCTGCATTGGCTGCACTGTCTATGGTATTTAAAGATGACGCGGTGTATTCAGCAAGGCTGCTATCGCATGCGCGTGACCTGTACACATTTGCCGATACATATCGCGGTAAATACAGCGACTGTATTACCGATGCTGTCGCATTTTATAACTCATGGAGCGGTTATAACGATGAGTTAGTCTGGTCAGCCGCATGGATGCACAAAGCCACAGGCGAACAAATCTATTTAAACAATGCACGCGCGGCGTATGAGAACCTCAGCACTGAAGCACAGTCTGAGGAAAAATCGTATAAGTGGACACACGCCTGGGATGATAAAGCCTACGGCTCATATGTATTAATGGCAACACTAACAGATGACCCCGAATACAAAGCCGACGCCGAGCGCTATCTTGATTTTTGGACAACAGGTTACAACGGCGACCGTGTCGACTACACACCCGGCGGCCAAGCTCAACTTAGCCAGTGGGGCTCAAATCGTTACTCCGCTAACACGGCATTTGTCGCGTTGGTTTATTCTGACTACCTAAAAGCAAAAGAGCCCTCCAACAGCCGCATTAGCACCTATTATGATTTTGCGGTTGGCCAAATCGAATACATCATGGGTGACAACCCTAATGGTATTCCTTATCAAATAGGCTACAACGAAAACAGCCCCAAAAACCCGCATCACCGTGGCGCGCATGGCTCTTGGGCCGATAGCTCAGATATCCCCGAACAAAGCCGACATTTATTAATAGGTGCGCTTGTTGGCGGGCCAAAAGATGGCGATGGCTTTATTGACGACCGCAACGACTTTATTACCAATGAAGTCGCCACCGATTACAACGCGGGTTTTACAGGCGCATTAGCGCGCTTATATACTGATTTTGGCGGTAGCCCGACACCAGAAGCGCAATTCCCACCCAAAGAAACACGAGACGAAGAATACTTTGTCGAAGCAAAACTCAACGCTAGCGGCAGTAATTTTGTCGAAATAGCGGCAGTTGCGCATAACCGTTCCGCTTGGCCTGCGTCTAACGGCGACGATATTAGCTACCGCTACTTTATTGATTTGAGCGCTGAAATAGCCGACGGTTACAGCCCTTCAGATATCCGTATTAATACCAATTACAACCAAGCTAACGAGGTATCGGGCTTACAACAATGGGGCGACCCTGCCGACAATATTTACTACGTAGAAATTGATTTTGACGGTATCGACTTCTTTCCTGGTGGCCGAGGCGAAAGTAAGCGTGAAACACAGTTTCGCATTGCGCTAAATGGCAATACCAGCAACTGGGTAAACAGTGGTGACCCCTCTTGGGATGGTTATACCGGTACACTTCAACGCGCGCCCAAGCTCGCCATGTATAAAGCAGGTGAATTAGTCTTTGGTAGCGAGCCATCTCCAGGCTGTGGCGATCAAACCGGTATTAATTGCCTACCTATGGCGAGCGATATCAACACAAACACCCCTAACGCGACGAATGTGGGCATAGCATTAAGCGCACAAGACAGTGACGGTACTATTACAGGTTACACAGTCTCTCAACCTGCCAATGGCTCGGTTGCAGGTTTTGGCGCTAGCCGTACCTATACTCCCAACACCAACTTTGAGGGTATTGATACATTTACTTACACCGCAACCGATAACAGTGGTGGTATCTCAGCCCCTGCAACCGTGTCTGTGACGGTTGATGCACCTATTGTACCGATGGTTTCTATTAGCTCACCCACCGACAACAGCAATGTAACCGTTGGTTCAAACGTGAATATTCGCTTTGCTCTTGACAATGCCAGTGCGGTTAATGTCTTTGTGAATGGAGGGCAAGTGGCTAGCAACCTCACCGAAAGCGAAGTCAGCATTCAAGCGCCAGACAATGAAGGTGCTTTTTTAGTTGAGATTGTTGCTTTAGATGAAAACGGCGATACGCTTGATGCGGCTACCAGCATTACGCTTAATGCCGTTGCAGAGCAAGCCAACTCAGCTCCTGTTTCTACCTTTACGATATCGACATCAGGTTTGAGCGTGTCGGTTGATGCAAGCAACTCATCAGATAACGAAGGCGATAACTTAACCTATGCATGGTTATTTGGCTCAGTTAATCAAGCAGGCGTAACCACATCTTATACTTTTGATGCTGCGGGTACTTATGATGTCACACTTACCGTTAGCGACGGCGAACTATCAAGTAGTACAACGCAAAGCGTGACGGTTACAGCGCCTGGCTCTGGCTCAGGTTCTGGCAGCGGCGTATGTACCTTCACCCCAACGAGCGAGTGGAACACGGGATTTGTGGGTAATATCGCTATAACTAACGAAGGCACCGAGGACATTAACGGTTGGGCGCTAAGCTTTACATTACCAACAGGCTATGAAGTCACCGATAGCTGGAATGCCAACATTACGGGTACCAATGCAGTAATAGGTACACCGGTTTCATGGAATGCCGTTGTTAAACCAGGGCAAACACGTGACTTTGGCGTAAAAGGGTCAAAACCAAGCGGCGTTAGCTTACCGACTATTAATGTAATGGGTAACGCATGCCAATAAACTCCTAGCACCTATCCCTTCACAAGCCCGCTTACGCGGGCTTTTTAGTATGTGCTTACTGGCACTGAGTTAAATTCAAACAACCTGAATAAAAAGCAAGCTCATTTTACTTATAACATGCATTAATTTGATAACTTTTGCACATAAATCTATTGCAACAAAAATTAGGTTAGCTATAGTGTTATCCCTTTTTTTGCCTATACATTCATACACTGGAAGATTCATGTCTGACGTCTCTTTAGCTATTATTGCCCCTTTATCTGGCCCCATCGTTGCGCTTGATACCGTACCCGACCCCGTTTTTGCACAAAAAATGGTGGGAGACGGTATTAGTATTGATCCAACATCCAATACACTAACCGCACCTTTTGATGGTCAAATTACATTAATACACCGTGCTGGCCATGCTGTTACGCTTAAAGCGGCAAACGGTATAGAGGTGATGATGCACATAGGCATCGACACGGTATCGCTTAAAGGTGCGGGCTTTACCAGCCATGTAAAAGTAGATCAGCACGTCAAACTAGGTGATTCACTTATTTCTTTTGACCTCGATTTTGTCGGCTCAAAGTCAAAAAGCTTACTTACGCAGATTATCGTTACAAACAGTGATGAAATAGAAAAATTTGTATACAGCGAAGGCGTTGCCCAAGTGGGCGAGACACCCGTACTCACGCTAACGCCAAAAGCTGCAAATATAACAACGAGAAATAATGACCAAACACAGAGAATCACCTCTCAAGACGTGGCCGTACCTAACCCAACGGGCTTACATGCCCGCCCAGCCGCCGTTTTAGTTAACGCAGCCAAGCAGTTTGATGCCATTGTCCACCTTTATAAGGGCGAAAACAAAGCCAACACAAAAAGCCTTGTGAGCATTATGAGCTTAGAAATAAGCTGTGGCGACTTAGTTAACTTGGTTGCATCGGGTAGCCAAGCACAAGAAGCGATCGATCATATTTTACCGCTGATAGAATCCGGCCTTGGCGAAAACTGCCCGCCCATTCCCGCCAGCCAAACACACCCCAAGCCGCACGAAATGCAAGAAGAACCACAAGAGCCAGTGCGCACTAAAAGCTCTAACCCCAACCGCTATTTGGGTGTGAATGCATCAGCCGGCTTAGCCATTGGTGAAGTCTTTCAATTAGTGCAAACCAAAATCCACGTGACCGAATATGCCGACGACAGCGCACACGAGCTGACAATATTCGACAGCGCCATCAAGCAAGCCATGTCTGAATTAAAAGAAATGGAAGAAAAGCTTGAAGATAAAGAAAAAGCCGCGATTTTTGCCGCGCACCAAGCATTACTAGACGATCCAGAGCTTATCGATAACACCAAAGATTTAATCGCCGATAAAAAGACCGCCGCATTCGCATGGCGCGCCTCTTATAACGCGCAATCAGATACACTAAGCCACCTTAAAAATGAGCTACTGGCTGCACGCGCCAATGACTTACGCGATGTAGGCCGCCGCGTACTTAAGATTTTATCTGGCGATCAATCGGCCAGCGCCGAGATCCCGCAAAACGCTATTTTAATTGCTGAAGATTTAACACCATCTGATACCGCCAACCTAGACACCAACAAAGTACTGGGTTTTTGTACCATGACAGGCGGCGCATCATCGCACGTTGCTATTTTAGCGCGCTCGATGAATCTACCCGCTCTAGCCGGTATTGAGGGCAGCGCACTTAAAATTGAAAACGGCACCAAGGTCATTTTAGATGCCGACAACGGCGCTCTGATTGCCCACCCAAGCGATGAAAAAATTGCCAGCATTATTGCCGAGCAAAAAAACCAAGCCGAGAAAAAAGCCGAAGATTTATCAAACGCCCATAAAGCCGCCATCACCCAAGACGGCACCAAATTTGAAATTGTGGCCAACATTGCCGGCCTAGACGACGCCAAACAATGCCCCGGCATGGGTGCCGAAGGCGTAGGTTTATTGCGCTCTGAGTTTATCTTTATGAACCGCGCCAGCGCGCCAACCGAAGACGAACAAACACAAACCTACACCGATATTGTTAAAACGCTGTCACCTAATCAACCGCTGATTATTCGCACCCTAGATGTAGGCGGCGATAAACCCTTACCTTATTTACCTATCGAAACAGAAGAAAACCCCTTCTTAGGTTTACGTGGTATTCGCGTCACACTCAAAAAACAAGGTATTTTTAGAACACAGCTACGCGCCATTTTACGCGCCGCTGAGCACGGTAATATCCACGTGATGTTCCCCATGATTACCACTATGGATGATCTTTTATCGGCCAAAGTGATATTAGAAGAAGAGCGCGTTAAACTAGGTGCAGCGCCCATCAAAACAGGCATCATGGTCGAAGTACCCACAACAGCGGTTATGGCAGAACAATTTGCCAAAGAAGTCGACTTCTTCTCGATTGGCACCAACGACCTTACCCAATACTCATTGGCCATCGACCGTGGCCACGCCTTGTTGGCCGCTCAAGCCGACGGTTTAAACCCAGGCGTACTCAAACTTATTGAAATGACCATCAAAGGCTCACACAAACACGGCAAATGGACAGGTGTCTGCGGCGGTATCGCCAGCGACCCGCTTGCTGTGCCGTTATTAGTGGGCATGGGTGTTGACGAGCTAAGTGCCAGCATTCCGAGCATTCCAAGCATTAAAGCGCAAATTCGCGGCCTCGATGTTGAAGCCTGTAAAGCCCTAACGCAAAAAGCCCTAACGCTAGATAGCGCACAAGAAATACGCGATTTAGTCAAAAGCTTTATGAACGCATAACCACAACAATAACAACAAAGAGGAGAAACAATGAAACAATTTGATGCCATTTTTGGCAATTTACAAAAACTCGGCAAGGCGCTCATGCTGCCCGTCGCAACCCTCCCCATTGCGGGTATGTTACTGGGCGTGGGCGCTGCTGGTTACAGCTTCATTCCAGAGATTATCTCTAACATTATGGTTGCAGCGGGCGGTGCTGTTTTTGGTGCCATGCCCATTATTTTCTGTATTGGTGTAGCCCTAGGTTTCGCTAAAAATAACGATGGTGTTGCCGCACTCGCAGGTATTTTACTTTACGTTGTAATGGTGAACTCGCTGGCGGTGTTTGTACAAGGCTTGGCACCCCACTTTGAATACATTGCGACATTACTCGAAAACGAGAAAGCTTTTACCGCATCAACAGGCACCTTTGGTATTGAAACACTCGATTCTGGCGTATTTGGTGGGATTATTTGTGGTGCTGTCGCGGCTGCGCTGTTTAACCGCTTTCACCGTATATCATTGCCTGTTTACCTAGGTTTTTTTGGTGGTAAGCGTTTTATCCCCATTATCTCCGTTTTCGCAGGTATTGGTATTGGCTTAATAATGAGTTTTGCGTGGCCACCCATTGGCCTAGCCATTGATAGCTTTTCAAACTGGGCGGCTTACAGCAACCCCACTATTGCATTTGGCCTGTATGGTTTTATAGAGCGCATGCTGATTCCATTTGGCTTACACCATATTTGGAATGTACCTTTCTTCTTTGAAATTGGTAGCTATGTCGATGAAAAAACAGGCGAGATCGTTACTGGTGAAATCCAACGTTACATTTCTGGCGACCCCTCTGCAGGTAATTTAGCAGGCGGTTACTTATTTAAAATGTGGGGCTTACCCGCCGCTGCAATTGCCATTTGGCACACAGCCAAACCAGAAAACCGCATAAAAGTAGGCGGCATTATGGTATCGGCAGCATTAACGTCATTTTTAACGGGCATTACCGAACCGATTGAATTTGCGTTTATGTTTGTAGCACCCGTTTTATATGTGATTCATGCATTACTTGCATCAGCTGCATTTGTGATTTGTATTGAGCTAGGCATCAAGCATGGCACAACCTTCTCGCATGGCCTGCAAGACTTTGGCGTTTTATTTGGCCAATCGACTAACGCTGGCTGGATTTTAGTACTCGGCCCAATATGGGCAGCGATATATTACTTTGCTTTCCGCTTTACTATTTTAAAGTTCAGATTAAAAACCCCCGGCCGTGAAGACGCTATTAGCGTAACCGATACACAAGGCACACAAACGGGTGGCGAAGAAAGCTTCTCGCAAAAACTGGTATTGGCCTTTGGTGGTAAAAGCAATATTTCAAACTTAGACGCCTGTATTACACGTTTACGTGTGGGTGTGAATAGCATTGAAAAAGCCGACCAAGCGCAGCTTAAGCTCTTAGGTGCTGCAGGCGTCATGGTGGTGGGTAACAACCTGCAAGCCATTTTTGGCCCGCAATCTGAGAACCTTAAAACAGATATGGAAGAGTACCTGCGCACAGCAGGCGACGAAGCCGAGCTAAGCGCAGATGCACCCGCACAAACTGCTGCAGCACCCGAGCAGATAGAAAAAGCAGCCACACTAAGCGCAAGCGAAAAAGCCCAATGTGGCGCAATACTGCAAGCACTAGGTACAAAAGCCAACGTCACGCGCCTAGACAGCTATGCCGCCACGCGCCTACGTGTTGAAGTTGCCAACATAAAAGCCTGCGATGAAAGCAAACTCAAAGCCGCAGGCGTGACTGCCGTAATGACCATTGATACCACCACACTGCATTTAATTGTTGGCCTACAAGCAGACAGCTTCGCGAAAGAAATTAACACACTTAGCTAATTGATGTTCACGGATACACCCAACGCAGGTCGCGCAAGCACCTGCGTTTTTTTATGCCTAAAAAAAACCGCAGCTTCATATTGAGACCAATCAAAGACCAGAGGCACATAAATGTATTCATCACGATTTATATACCATACTGCGGCTTTTAAAACGCATACACCCAAACTAACAGCACATAACCCAGCCCATAAAAAAAGCCGCAGTTTGGTATGTAAAACGATCAAAGGCAGGACGCCTTTGTCGAGCGTACATGGATGTATTTACCGCAATTTTACATACCATGCTGCGGCTTTTAAAACGCATACACTCTAAAGCCTAAATATTAAAAGCAAAACACGTTTAAATTGAAAAAAAAGACGTAATATACAAACTGTAAACTAATTAAACTAGAATGCCGTTAAACAGCAACCCGTTAAACTAAAATGTCATTGAGTTAGAATCTCATTAAGTTAGAAGCACGGGGAACATCTGATACACTCAGAGCTCAAACAAAAAGCTACAATATAGAGCGACTCAGCGATAAAGCCATCACTTAACAAGAAGCAGCAATGACATTACTCAACCTAACTTACACATTATTTTTTTTAGCCGTTTGCGCACTACTTTGGCGACACTTAAACATATCAAGAAGAGCCTACCAGCACGCCATTAGCCACACGAAAAAACATGGCGTATCGTTATTAGATCAAAGCGTGGTATTAAAAAAAATGCGGATTGCGCGATCGAAAGCCACTATTATTGCGGTTGAGCGTCAATTTCAGTTTGAATTTTCAAGCGTAGGAGACGTACGTTATGCAGGGTGTATTATATTTAGCGGAGCAAGGCTAAAACACATCGACCTTGCCCCGTATAAATCCAATGAGTCAGAACTTATTTAGTCGCGTCTTCATTTAAAAGTGTCTTAATTTTTTAGCTTTTCCACTTAATATTGCAGCCCATCGACGGGATCTGATCTTCGTTTGGGCGCTCGCCAGATACAATCACATCCAAGGCTTTAGCCAAGTCAGCGCCCGAGGCAGGTTGCTCGCCCGAGCTATAATTGCCCGATGAAATACGCGTAGGGCGCGTATCATCAAACTGACCGCGATACACCAGCTTTTGATTATCATCAAACACATAAATATCCGGTGTACAGGCCGCATTATAAGCTTTTGCTACGCTCTGATCTTCGTCAAAAACATAATCAAAGGTATAGCCGTATTTTTGCTTCTCGATAGCCATTTTATCAAAACTGTCATCGGGGTAAGTATCGGCATCGTTGCTATTAATGGCAACAAACGCGACGCCTTGCTCTTGATACTTTTTAGCAAGCGCAGCCAGTGCCGGGGCAATATGCACAACATACGGGCAATGATTACATATAAATAAAACCACAAGCGCTTTTTTACCCGCAAATTGATCAAGCGAGACATGCCCGCCATCGGCCTCGGGCAAATGAAACGCTGGCGCGGGACTATTCAGCGCCATCATGGTTGATTGAGTTAACGACATAATAAAACCTATTTTCAAATAAATATTCGATTATAAATAAGAAGGCGTAAAAGCTGCAATACGCCGATTAAACAGCTTAAAAGCATCAATAAGCTGATGTTGCTCTGCGTGGCTAATCGCTTCGCTATCGCCCAAAGCATACACCACCGACTCAAATGTCGATAACTGCCCGTCCACTTCGGCTTTACGTATGTGGTATGCGCGGGTTTTGCCACTCACCCCAATACGCGGTAAATCGGCAAGCCAAGGGTTAAGGTACAGTATTTTACGGCTTTTACGCCACGTACTATCTATGACGACAAATGTTTTGAGTTTAATACTTGCATCATGCTGCGTGTTTGAGCGGCTAATATCAACGTATGCGCCCGCTTCTTTTGAGTCTGGGTCTGGCGGATACAGTAATACGCAGTCAGAGAGCACTAAACCTAGCTGCTCTACATCAAATAATTCGCCAACATATGTACTAACTTGATCGACACATATTGACAACAGCGGCACCGAACCTTTAGGGTGCGCTACTTCATTGGGGTGCTGCAAAACAACAATTTTTACTGCAGAGAAAACGCAAACGCCTAAGTCACAAATACATGTTTTTTGTGGCCGTAAACACTGCGTACATGTTGCCCTCATAATGACACCGTTGGCGATTAGCCTTTACTGTATGTTGCTTCGTCTATTTAACGAGTATGCGCACGGTAAATCCCCAGCATAAAAGCCATCAACATAGCCATTAAAACCTGCGAGACCTTACCATGAAAACACATGAAGTCCTGAGCTTACCTGAAGCCACGCTATCTAAACACCTCGCACAATGTAAACTCAAAGAGCTAGAAAGGCACGCCCAAAAGCTAATCGAAAAACATTGTCACGGTAATTATGCCACAACCTTACGCGCCGTGATCAAAGCTGTGCCGTCATTATCAAGCAATAACGACAAGTTTAACCACGTAAAAGAAGTTATTCACCTGCATAGCCATGTGCCCAGCGGCAGCGCGCCTATTTCACCTTCGGTGCTTGAGCGCACAACCGTGATTCTTATGATGATTATCGCTAAAAAGTTTGAAGCAATTCATAGCAACGCTAATGCTTAACACTATTACTACCCTGTTTTTATATTATTAACTTAAAGGCTTTTTATGTCGGCTTACTCTCGATCACCTTATCGCTTAGATGCACTGCCCCTCCCAATTAAGCTAGCGTTATGCGCTGTATTTCTCACCTTTGTTGGGCTGTATGTGTGGTTTTTTCAATCGAACGCGCACTTCCTCATTTTATTTGCAGCATTAATTGGCGGTTATATGGCCATCAATATTGGTGCAAACGATGTGGCAAATAATGTCGGGCCAGCCGTTGGCTCGGGTGCCATCACGCTATTAGGGGCATTGTGTATTGCCGCGATTTTTGAAGCCGCAGGTGCCTTGATTGCTGGGGGCGATGTCGTATCGACCATAAAAAAAGGCATTATTGACCCTAACCAAGTCGCCAATGTAAAAGATTACGTCTGGCTTATGGCGGCAGCCCTCTTTGCTGCTGCGGTGTGGCTAAATTTTGCCACTTGGCTAGGCGCACCCGTATCAACTACCCACTCTATTGTGGGTGGCGTGTTAGGTGCTGGGCTGGCCGCAGGCGGGTTAGAAATTGCTAACTGGCCCGTTATGGGTAAGATTGTCGCGAGCTGGGTGATCTCCCCGATGTTTGGCGGCCTCATTGCGGCGGGAATGCTATTTTTAATACATCGCCTTATTATTTTTAAAGCAAACAAAATCACCGCAGCGCAGAAGTATGTACCCTATTTAATTGCACTCATGGCGTGGGCATTTAGCGTTTACCTGATATTAAAAGGCATTAAAAAGGTCTGGAAAGCCGATTTACATGAGGCAATATTCATTGGCGCTATTATCGCTTTAGCCGTGTTTATTTTTTGTGTCAAGCGCATTAAACAGCAAGCCAATAACATGCAAAACACCACTGCCAGTGTAAACGGCTTATTTACTATCCCACTTATTTTTGCTGCCGCACTCCTTAGCTTTGCGCACGGAGCAAACGACGTTGCCAATGCGGTTGGTCCGCTTGCCGCGATAGTTGATGCGATGCAAGCCCAAGAGATTCATGCAAAAGCGAGTATTCCGATTTGGGTGATGATGGTGGGTGCGATAGGCTTATCTGTTGGCTTATTGGCCTTTGGCCCTAAACTTATCCGCACTGTTGGGAGCGAAATCACCGAATTAGATAAATCACGCGGTTTTTGCATTGTCTTTGCATCGGCTTTAACCGTCATTATTGCCTCACGATTAGGCTTACCCGTTAGCTCAACACATATTGCGCTAGGTGGTGTATTTGGCGTGGGCTTTTTGCGCGAATTTTTACGCACACGCTACTCAAGTCGGCTGCACGCCGCCATTGATGCCGATGCAACATTTGGCACAGAAAAACAAAATATTGGCAGCATGCCCATTGAGGACGTGCGTGATGCTTACAAAGCCATAACAACTCAACTGCCTAAAAACAAAGCACATAAAGAGCATAAGGCGCGGTATAAGTCGCAACTGGTTAAACGACAACACCTTTACAAAATTATCGCGGCATGGATTATTACTGTGCCCGCCTCTGGCGCGTTATCGGCATGTTTATTTTATGCCTTTCGGTATATCGATCTGTAACACAGATCGATATAACCTATACCTATAAGCAAAGAGTTTTATGGTATTTTGAAAATGGCTTTAAACGTATTACCATGCCGAACTTTTACAATGTAGGTTCACAGCATGGAATGGCAAGGTTGGGCGGCGCTACTCATTACGGTTGGCGCGCTCGCAATATTAATTACAACAACTCTTGGCCCTCATTTAGTCATGATGGGCGCACTGATATTACTCGGCGTTCTGGGTATTTTAACCAGTACCGAGGCACTCGCAGGCTTTAGTAATAGCGGCGTCATAACGGTTGCCGCCATGTTTGTGGTGGCAGCAGGCATTCATGGCTCAGGGGGTATCGACTTACTCGTTAATAAAATACTCGGTAACCCAAAAAGCGAACGCAGTGCTTTAGCGCGTATTTTTGCCCCCGTTGTGCTGTTAAGTGGTTTTTTAAATAACACGCCAGTTGTTGCCACCATGATTCCAGCGCTGCATGCGTGGTCACGTAAAATTGGCATCCCAGCCTCTAAATTAATGATTCCCCTTAGTTATAGCGCCATTTTAGGCGGCACCCTTACGCTTATTGGCACCAGTACCAACCTTGTGGTGAATGGCCAGTATCAAGCCATTACTGGCGAGGCGGGCTTTTCATTATTCTCGATCACGCTTGTGGGTATTCCCGTGACTATCGCAGGCATTATTTTTATGCTGGTGTTTTTTCCTAAATGGTTACCCAACCGCAACACTCAAAATGCCTTTGGTAATTTAAGGGAGTTCACCCTAGAAGTTGCTATTGCGCCCAACGGCCCCTTAGTGGGTAAAACCGTTGCGCAGGCGGGGTTACGTGGCTTGGAACGTGTGTATTTGGTTGAAATTGAGCGAGAAGGCACGATTGTGACCGCCACCCCATCAGAAGAGCGCCTGAAAGCAAACGACAGGCTGGTATTTGCGGGTGATACTCAAGCCATATCAGACTTATTGCGTATTAATGGGATCATCCCCTCGATTGGTCAAGACAACTACCAATCACTGAGCACCGACCGCTCTGAACGCTGCCTGGTCGAGGCGGTTGTCTCGCCCCATTGTGCGGCGGTGGGCTACGCCATTCGCGATGCGCAATTTCATGATCGTTATGGCGCCATTGTACTGGCTGTTGCCCGTAACGGTGAACGACTACAGGGCAGCTTAAGCACTATTCGCTTAAAAGCTGGCGATACGCTCTTACTTGAATCACGCCCCGCCTTTGTTACCAGGCAAAAATACAACAAAGATTTCCTGCTTATTAACGATCTAGCCACACTGCAACCTCGCCACGAAAAAGCCTATTTAGCTTGGGGGATTTTAGCGGTCATTGTGGCCGCAGCAGGCTTTGGCTTAACGAGCATGCTGTACGCGTCACTTGTGGGTGCGGGCCTGATGCTTATATCCGGTTGCTGCACAGTAAGCCAAGCGGAAAAAAGTATCGACTTTCAAGTGATTATCACCATTGCTGCGTCATTTGCCCTTGGTGCGGCACTGCAAAAAACAGGCGTAGCCACTTTTTTAGCACAACAACTGATTACCGCTAGCCAAAACAACCCATTACTTATGCTTATTTTAGTGTATGTGTGCGTGTCGGCACTCACTGAGATGATTACGAATAACGCAGCAGCCATATTAATGCTGCCGATTGCACTCGATTTAACGGCGCGCGCGGGCTTAAACAATGAACCGTTTATTTTTGCCATTATGATGGCCGCCTCGGCAAGTTTTGCCACACCACTGGGCTACCAAACAAACCTCATGGTATATGGCCCCGGCAATTACCGCTTTAGTGATTTTATTAAAGTAGGACTCCCCATGAATATATTTATTGGCGTCACATCACTGCTTGCCATTACAACAATCTGGCCATTAGTTTAAGTATGACTAATCTTTAAATACGCATTTACAACATACTGTATAACGATTACGGCTACACGGAGTCTAATTTTTTGAGCGATTAATCCTTTCTTATGGCGCATAACTTCGCTAGAGTAGGGTAAATGAGAGCAGTAATGACAAAAGCCTAATAAAAATGAGACAAACAACGAACACATTTAACCTACGCGCACGCTATACAGCGATTTATGCTTTTACAGCATGTATAAGCGGCTGTGCATTTTTAGGTAAACCGCAACCCCCTATCACTGCACAAATGGCGCCTACACCAAAGCAACCGGCACCCATTACTGTCGCAGACAAACGTTTCTCTCAAGACTCACTTTACGCGTTATTAGTGGCTGAAATGGCCATTAATCGTAGTCAATTTGACGTAGCGCTTAATAATTATACGCAACAAGTTAATACCATTGACGATATCGAAGTGACGCGGCGCGCGGCGCGCGTGGCCTTCTCATTAAACAAATACGATCAAGCCCTCACCCTTGCGCGCAAATGGGAAGCACTTGCGCCCTACAGCATTGAGGCAAAGCAAACGCTAACAGAAACACTGGTACAACAAAATAAACTCGAAGACGCTTTTATTTATGCCAAAACGTTACTAGCGCTAAATGAACAGGTTGATTTTGAAGCCATTGCTGCTCGCACATCGCCCGCCACGCCCGAATTGACACGTAAACTCGAAAAACAATACCGTCAACTTCTGCCCTCTTACCCAGATAATACATCTATTTTAGTGGGGTTGAGCCTACTGCTGGAACAGCAACAGCAATACCAACCCGCCTTAGACTTTGCTAACAAAGCGCAAACTCTTGAGCCCAAAAACATCAAAGCCACATACCAACAGGCCCGCCTGCATCAACTATTAGAAAACAATGAGCTAGCCGTCGCTAAAATGGGAGACTTAGTACAACTTGCTCCCTACAACCCTGCTCTTCGCTTACGCTACGCCAAACTGCTGGCAAAACAAGGAAATTTAGACGCCGCGCATGCACAGTACTCGGTACTGCTCAGCCAGCAACCCAACAATAATGAGATATTACTCGCCCTCGCCATCATAGAAGAAAAACAGCAAAATTATAAAAGTGCCGCTAGCCACTTTAAACAACTTATTGACCGTAAACAGCAAACATCTATTGCGCATTATTCGCTTGCGAATATTTATCTGAAGCAAGACAACACCGCTCAAGCACTTGTTCACTACAAGCAAGTCAGTGCAGGTGATTACTACTTAGCTGCAATTTATCAAGCCAGCCAACTTATTAGCCAAATTGACAGCATACCGCAAGCAATCACGTATATTGAACGCACAATCGATAACAGCCCAGAGAAATACCTCGATGCGTTGTATTTACGAAAAGGTAACTTACTGGCCGATGCTAAAAAAATCCATCAAGCCCAAAGCGCATTCAGTAAAGCCTTGAGTTTCTCGCCCGACAATACTCAAGTATTATATTCACGCGCCATGATGCACCTAGGAAACAATAACCTATTAAAAGCCGAACATGATTTCAAGCGCATTATTAGCTTACGCCCCAACCATGCCGCCGCGTTGAATGCTTACGGTTACTCGCTTGCCGATCAAACAGACCGCGTCAATGAAGCCTACTCGCTCATTGCCCGCGCTTACGAACTAGAACCCAACAACCCCCTCATTATTGATAGTTTGGGTTGGGTTGAATTTAAACGGGGTAATATTGATACTGCCGTTACGTTACTCACGCGTGCATTATCATTAATTAACGACCCCGAAATTGTCGCGCACTTATCACGCGCTTTGTGGGCAAAAGGTGACAAGCAAACCGCACGGCTACTGGCCAACAAAGCCCTTAACGATCACCCAAATAACGTATTGCTTCGCAATCTCATCCAGTTTTTTAGTGCTCAATAACGAGTCTTTTTATGGTTTTACGCTTTCGCTTTATTTATACCTGCTTTTTAAGCCTGCTTATTCTTTTTATGGCGGGTTGCGCAACACCACCTACACCCGTCTCAAAAAACCCGATTATTGATCTTTATAAACACAATAACTGGCAAGCCAAAGGTAAACTCGCACTGCGTATTGATGATAAATCGCAATCGGCCAACTTTAGCTGGAAGCAAAATAAATTTGATTTTGTGATTCACCTATATGGTCCTCTAGGACAAGGCAGCGCCTACATTACAAAACAAGGTCAGCGTTACACACTCAAATCGAAAGACGGCACGCTAGAGGCTGAGTCGGCAGAAGCGCTGATGCTAAAAGCGAATGGTTGGAGTATTCCTGTATCAAACTTGATATTTTGGTTACGCGGGTTACCCTCGGTGAAATCCCCGATACAAGCCACCAGATTTTACCCTACAGGCGCCCTACAAACACTTAAGCAAAATGACTGGGACATACAGTACACAACCTATCAAGAAAAGAGCGGCTATTTACTGCCTAAAAAAATGAAAGCCCTGCGGGATAATATTAAACTCACGTTATTTATTAAATCGTGGGCATTTGATAAGAGCGACAGCAAAAGTAAGCAATAGCATGACACTAGCCAGCAGCATGACACCGCCCACAAGCCTCACATTACTCTCGCCCGCCAAGCTAAATTTGTTTTTACTGATTACGGGTCAACGGCCCGATGGTTACCACAACCTGCAAACGGTTTTTCAACTGCTTGATTACGGCGACGAGTTAACCTTTACCGTTGCAAACGAGGTCAACGGCACAGGCAATATCACCCTTAGCCCAGGTATTAAGGGTGTTGCACTGAAAGATAACCTGATTTACAAAGCCGCACAAAGTTTAAAAAAGCATACGGGCCAAGCATATTTAGGGGCAAACATCGCCCTCACTAAAAAACTCCCAATGGGTGGAGGTATCGGTGGCGGCAGCAGTAATGCAGCAACTACACTAGTCGCGCTCAACTATTTATGGCAAACACATGTTCCTCTAGATACGCTTTTAGAACTAGGGCGACAACTCGGTGCCGACATTCCTGTTTTTATCCAAGCAAAAAGCGCGTGGGCAGAGGGCGTAGGTGAGCAATTAACACCCATATCATTGCCCGAAAAATGGTACGTTGTACTCACACCTGAGTGCCATATTTCAACACGTGAAATTTTTTCACATAAACGTTTGACAAGAGACTCTTTGCCCATTAATATGCGCACCTTCTTTGAGAGAGGCGCAAACAACAGCTGCCAACCACTGGTTGAAAGTTTGTTTATGCAAGTTAAGGATACGATTGACTGGCTCAATCAATATGGTCCGGCAAAGATGACAGGTACAGGTGCTAGTGTGTTTTTAGCTGTAGATTCTTTAGAAAAAGCAGAGTCTATATTTAGTAATAAGCCATCGAATTTAAACGGTTTTATTGCTAAAGGCATTAACACATCAGCGTTAAATTTGTATCTCCCCGAGCAATCAATTACTGGGGTGTAGCCAAGCGGTAAGGCAGCGGGTTTTGATCCCGCCATGCGTAGGTTCGATCCCTACCACCCCAGCCATATCAAACAGTAATTGTACATTCCTAATACTCAGCAACGTCTAAACTCATTGGATTACATTCATTAATTAAAGGTGTCTTCTGTGGCAGACTTGATGGTATTTACTGGCAATGCTAACCCTGAGCTTGCTAAACGTGTTGTATCTCATTTAGGTATCCCCTTAGGTGCCGTGACCGTTGATCAATTTTCTGATGGCGAAATCGCTGTTGAGCTACTTGAAAATGTCCGTGGACGCGATGTATTTGTTATACAACCTACCTGCGCCCCCACAAATGACAACCTAATGGAATTACTGGTTATTATTGATGCATTACACCGTGCATCAGCTGGCCGTATTACTGCTGTTGTACCTTACTTTGGTTACGCCCGACAAGACCGCCGCGTGCGCTCTGCCCGCGTACCTATTACTGCAAAAGTGGTTGCCGATATGATGGCCACTGTAGGTGTTGACCGCGTTTTAACTGTCGACCTTCACGCAGAACAAATCCAAGGCTTTTTTGATGTACCTGTTGATAACGTCTATGGGTCGCCTGTATTACTTGCCGATATTGAAGAACAAAATTTTGATGATCTTGTCGTGGTATCACCGGATATTGGCGGCGTTGTACGCGCACGCGCGGTGGCCAAACAACTTGATATCGAACTCGCTATTATTGATAAACGTCGCCCCAAGCCAAACGACACAGAAGTCATGAACCTTATTGGTGATGTTGAAAACCGCACCTGCTTATTAGTGGATGACATGGTTGATACCGCTGGCACATTATGTAGCGCAGCCAAAGCCCTTAAAGAGCGTGGCGCTAAAAAAGTGGTAGCCTATGCCACACACCCTGTCTTATCTGGCGTTGCGATTAAAAACATCGAAAATTCAGTAATGGATGAATTGGTTGTTACTGATTCTATTCCATTGTCCGATGAAGCAAAAAAATGCAAACGAATACGCTCACTAAGCCTATCCAACATGTTGGCCGAAGCCATGCGCCGTATTAGTAACGAAGAATCATTGAGTGCAATGTTTAGATAAGCACCTAAAATTTGCAGGATACCCTGCAAGCAGCTAAGCAATAAAGCTTGGCTTTAACGTCGTAAGCATTCTGGTCGCGGATACTTACGATTTTTTATTTTTGGAGAAAGACATGTCTACTAAAGAAGATTTTATTGTAAATGCAGAACTACGCGAAGAGTCTGGGAAAGGTGCGAGCCGCCGCCTACGTCGCTTAGCAAACTTAGTGCCTGCTATTATATACGGTGACGAATCAACACCACTACAAATCAGCATCAAAGAAAACGAGTTTAAAAAGCACCTAGACAACGAAGCTTTTTACTCGCACATTATTACGTTAAACGTAGGTGATAAGTCTGAGCAAGTTATCTTAAAAGACTTACAACGTCACCCAGCGAAAAACCATGCTATGCATGCTGACTTTTTACGCGTTTCTAGCACCAAAACATTCCAAACACGCGTTCCTTTACACTTCATTAACGAAGACCAATCTAAAGGCGTTAAAGTACAAGGCGGTAAAGTACAACATAGCTTAACCGATCTTGAAATCACGTGTTTACCTGCTGATTTACCTGAGTTTATCGAAGTAGACTTGATTGATGTTGAAGTAGGCAAAACGATTCATATTTCTGACCTTACTTTACCTAAAGGCGTCGAGTCTGTTGCGCTTGCGCACGGTACTGATCACGACCTACCTGTTGTATCTGTATTTGTACCACGCGGTATGGATGAAGATTCAGAAGACGGTGAAGCTGCGGAAGGTGGCGAGGAATAATCCTCCCACTTTTATAACGCTACTATTATGAAAACACCATCTGATCCTGTTGCGCTTATTGTTGGACTGGGGAATCCCGGCTCAGAATACGCGCACACCCGCCATAACGCGGGGCAGGATTATGTTGAGATGCTAGCACGCGATGCTGGCGCAACATTAAGTTTGCAAACAAAGTATTTTGGCTATACAGCTAAAGCGCTTATTGGCACACGTACCGTTCATTTACTGATCCCCAATACCTTTATGAACAAAAGCGGCCAAGCCGTTGCAGCACTAAGCCAATTTTATAAAATCCCCCCCGAACACATATTAGTTGCCCACGACGAGCTCGATCTCGCCCCTGGTGTTGCACGCCTTAAAAAAGGTGGCGGACACGGTGGACACAACGGTTTGCGCGATATTATCAGCAGCCTTGGCAACAATAAAAATTTTGGTCGCCTACGCATTGGCATTGGCCACCCCGGTAGCGCCAACCAAGTCAGCAACTTTGTGCTAAAAAAAGCCCCTATGGCTGAGCGCGACCTTATCGATACCGCCATCACTGCTTCACTTAACCAAACCAACGCCGTTGTAACCGGTGATTGGGAAGCTGCCATGCGCGAACTACACTCAAACACTTAACCGTTTAAAGGCACCAATTATGGGTTTTAAATGTGGCATCGTTGGTCTACCCAACGTAGGCAAATCGACTTTATTTAACGCACTAACCAAAGCGGGCATTGATGCCGCGAACTTCCCTTTTTGTACCATCGAGCCTAACTCAGGTGTCGTACCCGTGCCCGATCCACGCATGACAGCGCTTTCTGAGATTGTTAGCCCCGAACGTGAAATCCCCACAACAATGGAATTTGTGGATATTGCCGGCTTAGTCGCTGGAGCATCCAAAGGTGAAGGTTTAGGTAATCAATTTTTAGCCACTATCCGCGAAACAGACGCTATTGCACACGTCGTGCGCTGTTTTGATGACCCCAACGTCATCCATGTTGACGGCAAGGTGAATCCGCAATCAGATATCGAAACCATTAATACCGAGTTAGCCTTAAGCGATTTAGATACCGTCGAAAAAGCCCTCTTCCGCTACGGCAAACTAGCCAAAGGCAAAGACGCGCACGCTATCAAAATGGTTGGCCTACTCGATACTATCAAACCACACCTAGATGAAGCCAAACCGCTACGCTCCATGACACTGAATGATGATCAGCTTGAATTGGTAAAAGAGTTATCACTGCTCACACTCAAGCCCACCATGTACATTGCCAACGTGGAAGAAGACGGGTTTGAAGACAACGCACTACTCGATACCGTTGCCGCTATAGCCAAAGAAGAAAACGCCATTGTGGTGCCCATTTGCAACAAAATGGAAGCCGAAATATCTGAGCTAGACGACGATGAAAAAGACGAGTTTTTAGAAGAGATGGGCTTAACAGAGCCAGGTTTAAACCGTGTTATCCGCGCGGGTTATGGCTTACTTGATTTACACACTTATTTTACTGCTGGCGTAAAAGAAGTGCGCGCATGGACAATTCCTGTGGGATCAACCGCACCACAAGCGGCTGGTAAAATCCATACCGACTTTGAAAAAGGCTTTATTCGCGCTGAAATTATCGGCTACGACGACTACATTGCAGGTAAAGGCGAAGCTGGCGCAAAAGAAGCAGGCAAGTGGCGTTTAGAAGGAAAAGACTACATTGTTAAAGATGGCGACGTGATTCACTTTCGATTTAACGTTTAATCACATTTTTTTGCATAAAATGTAAAAAAAGCATGATTTAATCTTGACATTATAGGGGCAAGTAGTGAAAATGGCCGCCCTCTGAAGCAGTGACCCAAACTGCTTTTTTGAAAGAACAAAACACCGTTCTTTATTGTTTGAGATGGCTAGGTAGCTCAGCTGGTTAGAGCGCAGCATTCATAATGCTGAGGTCGGGAGTTCAAGTCTCCCCCTAGCTACCATCTTACACAATACCTTCTACCGCTTTTACTGCCTTCCTTTTTTATAACTCTATTGTTGCAACGCTACTTCTACTACACCATCATTGTTACACCATCATTGTTACTAAATTATCACCACCTTCTATTTTTACTCTAAGCACTTTCTTCAAAACGCCTTATTCAAAACTTTTTTTATTGAACCGCTCTGTTATCTGCATCAATGGCTTTTTGTTCATCATAATGCGATACGTTCTCCAGATAATATTTTGGTTTGTTTCGCTCTCACCTACCGCTAAAATTTCTCGATAGGTTTCGTATTCGCATTCACGCAAAAACTCCCCAATGCCTATTCGGCCTTCCTTAAGCGCTAGCTGCATAGTGTGAGGCAACGCCTGCAAGCGGATATACGATTGCGCAGTGGCATATTCACACCCAGAAACACTTCCTTTAAGGCTAACATCGCGCAACCATACTTTATCGCCTTTTGTGCAATCAATGGCGGTCATATCACACTCAAGAGCAGAATATGCCTGTGATAATGTCAGCACCTCTACAGGCTCCCAAAAATAAGACTCTAAACTTTTTGTGACCGTACCATCGGTTGTCAATAACACACGCAAAAATGGCGGCCAATTCTCCCAATCGAGCGTGGCTTCTTGGCTATTGGGCGGCAAGCTAGAGGGTAAAAAGCCCGATGAGACAAACAATGCAGTCATAATGTGCTCCATAAAAAACGCTATTATAGCTCGCGTTACGCGCGATAAATAAAAATAAGAGCATTGAAACACGATAAATTCACAGATGAGACTGCACAACGCACAAGTACACGCTATAATCTGCCCGCAAAAAAAAGCGGGTCAAATACCTCGCCTTCAAACTTTCAAGCCTTTTAACCCGTAGATAGGCTTTTACAGATGACCTTAAGTAACCTTACAGAGGATAAAACGTTGAATCTAAATAATGCCAGCAAAGAACAGCTACAACAGTGGCAAACAGCATTAACTGAGCAGTACGCACAGATTAAAGCTAAAAACCTCAACTTAGATTTAACACGCGGCAAACCCTCTGCCGAGCAGTTAAGTTTATCCGATGGCTTGGACGGCATGCTAAACGGTAACTACACAACAGAATCGGGCGTAGATACACGTAACTATGGCGGCCTAGAGGGCATTAAAGAAGCCCGCGAAATGGGCGCAGACATTCTCAAAGCGCCCGTCAGCAATGTATACGCCGGCGGTAACAGCAGCTTAACGCTGATGTACCAAATGGCGTTTATTGCCTATCATTTTGGCCTAAACGGCGAGCAATCGGCGTGGAAGCACGAAGAAAAAGTCACCTTTTTGTGCCCAGTTCCCGGCTATGATCGCCATTTTAGCGTGTGCGAGCATTTGGGCATTAACATGGTTACTGTCCCCATGACATCAAACGGCCCCGATATGGACGCCGTGGAAGCTGCAATCAAAAGCGACAGCAGCATTAAAGGCATGTGGTGTGTACCCAAATACTCAAACCCCACAGGCGTTGTATACTGCGATCACACGGTTGAGCGCATTGCAAAACTGGGCAACATTGCTGGCGATAACTTCCGCGTGTTTTGGGATAACGCTTACGCGATACACGACTTATCAGACAACCCCGTTGTGCTAGGCAATATTTTCGAGCATTGCGAAACCGCAGGCACGCAAGACAGCGTTATCCAGTTTGCCTCCACATCTAAAGTCACGCATGCCGGTGCGGGCGTGGCATTTTTGGCCGCAAGCGATTCCAACCTTGCCCACTACAAAAAAGCCATCAGCTTTATGACGATTGGGCCAGATAAAACCAATCAATTGCGCCATGTTAACTTTTTTAACGCTGTCGACAGTTTACATAACCACATGAAAAAACATGCAGCGATTATCAAACCACGCTTTGCAACGGTTCTCTCTCACTTAGAAAAAGCGTTTAGCGATAACGATTTAGGCGAATGGGAATCTGCCGACGGCGGTTACTTTATCTCATTTGATACACGCGCAGGCTTGGCCAAAAAAGTGGTTGCTTTAGCGGGCGACGCGGGCGTTAAACTTACCCCAGCAGGCGCAACCTTCCCATACGGTAACGACCCACAAGACACTAACATACGCATTGCGCCAACCGTGCCCACACAAGCGCAGGTAGACGAAGCAATGGATGTGTTTGTAACCTGTGTGAAATTAGCGTCTGTTGAGCAAGCGTTGGCAAGTTAAAATATTTACAGACTTCAAAACCGTTAAACCCCCTCAAACCTCACCCCAGCACCAGCTGGGGTGCTCAGAACAATCCACCCCTACAATTTATGCAGTATTGATGGCATAAGCCCAGCCCATTATACGGCTGCTCATATTACATATAGCGATATAAAGTAGTAAATGACAATACGCTTAAAGATAACCATAAAACTTAAAGCACCAAAATTTTCGATAAGCACCCTATCAAAAGCGGCCAAAGTAAAATTGATATGATTTAGGCGAGCTTTAGCGTCACCTATATTTGAGCCCCGCCAAACAGCGGGGCTTCTATCATTAAATCTTTACTTTTTTGCTAAAAACAAAAATTGCCATAATAACTAACGAACGCACTCAAAGCCTGCCACAAAAACTAAAACACGTTTAGAATCAACATTTAATGCACGAATCTATATAAAACACTATACTCATTAAAAAGACGCATCAGCCTCAAGCGCGTAACATATTACTCTTTTATTCAATCGACCATTTTTATGATAAAAATACGTTTTAAGGATAATTTTCTCGACCCCATGTGGATTATGGAGAAGTCCTGTTCGATTGGATCCAGCGATACCAACCATTTAACACTGAATCACCCCTCGATTGCCCCTTTGCACGCCAAACTGCTAAACAAAGGTGACCAACTCGTTATAAAAGAAGCCTCTAGCTCACCCATTTATGTGAATGGCCTAAAAACCACACAGCAATCACTCATCAAGGGAGATCAAGTTCAACTTGGCGACATCACGTTTATTATTGTTGACCCTTTAGCCGACCTAGATAAGCCCAATACCGCGCAATGGTCATTAATTGCCGACTCAAACTGGTTGACAGGCCAAGAGTTTAAAATAAACGCTAACGTAAACCAAGACGTCATTATTGGCCGCAACGCCGAGTGTGATATCACCTTTCCAGGAACACACTTATCGCGTAGGCACGCATCAGTAACTGTCAATGAACAATCGCTCACCCTAGCCGATTTAAAATCAGCTAACGGCACCTTTGTCAACGAGAAGAGCATCAAAACACCCACCGAGATTAGAGCGGGGGATCGAATCCGCTTTGATGTATACAGCTTTAGAGTGTTTGGCCCCGGGCTTAAAGTTATTACCAATCAAGCTTCTAGGCCGCGCGCGGCGGGCCCAATACATGCCAAACCAATCAACCCCATTAAAACCACCCCAAAAAACTGGAAAGTACGCCCAACATCACCGGGCAACCGGGAAGAAACGGCACTAAAAAAGCGCGAAAATATGATTAGCTGGCTAACCGCTATCGCTATTTTAGGTGGGTTTATTGGGCTGGTAACCTATTTGTTTACACGGTAGATTGCTTACACGGTAGATTTACGAACCGCCCAGCTTTGATAAACTAAGCGGTCAATAACACTGAAGCTTATCACGCCTAACCGTTATCATCCTCACCCCAATAAGGGGTGAGCGTTTGCTCAATCCCCAACTGACTCACAATGCGCGCAACGATAAAATCGATGAGATCATCAATGGTTTTAGGGTCGTGATACAAACCTGGGCTGGCGGGAATAATAACCGCACCCATTTTAGTGAGCTTAAGCATATTCTCTAGATGAATCTGTGAATACGGCGCTTCGCGTGGCACCATAATCAGTGGTCGCCTTTCTTTAAGAGCCACATCTGCGGCGCGCTCAATTAAATTATTACTGGCACCTGTTGCTACAGCAGACAATGTACCGCCGCTTGCAGGGCAAATCACCATCGCATTTGCATGGCTGGAGCCTGACGCAACAGGCGCAAACCAATCGGTTTTATCCAGCAAAATAAGCTGCCCTTTTTTGGGTTTATACAAAGCATTAAGCGCAGCCTGTTTTGCTTCAAAACCTTCGGGCAGAGTAATGTCGGTCTCTGTTTTGATCACCACATCGGCTGCCGTTGAAATCATCAAATAAATTTTGCAGTTATGACGAATTAAATAATCAATCAACCGTAAACCATATTGCGCGCCCGATGCGCCAGTAATGGCGAGGGCAATTGTTTTTGTCCAATTCATTTTTCGATAGTCCAATTCATTTTTCGATAACCAGGTTCATTATTAACAGCCCCGCTCATTCTCCAGAGTGGTAATTGCATGCAACAGATTCACACACCATGCTCTTGAAGCATACTCATAAGGTATGAGTGACCGCTTATTTGGTATTGTAAAGCCAAGTGGCAAGTTTCTGATGAATACCACCAAAACCACCATTACTCATAATCACAACATGATGCTCTCTTATGTCGGCTAAAATAATACGTTTCACTTCGGCGATCAGTGTGTCGAGATGGTTATATACGTGGCGGTTAGATTCGGGTTTATGTAATAGTGTATTAAATGCTTGGTCATCTTCTGCGCTATACCAATAAACCGCATCCGCGTCACTAACAGCATGATTTAACTGCGTATTATGCACCCCCATTTTCATGGTGTTGGAGCGCGGCTCAATGATTAATGTAATGGGCGTGCTTGCACCCATTTTTTGACGTAAACCTGCAAGTGTGGTAGCGATAGCGGTTGGATGATGAGCAAAATCATCATATAACGTACACTGGTTGTGCTCTGCTATCACCTCCATGCGCCGCTTAACACCCTTAAAGTAACTGAGCGCCTCACCACTTAGGGCGGGGTCAATACCAATATGGCGCGCAGCAGCAATCGCGGCCATGGCGTTTTGCATATTATGCTCACCAGTTAACGACCAAGATACATGCGCACATGCGTCGCTGTCTTTTAGCGTTATAGTAAACTCGCTGCCGTGTGCATTATGGGCCTTGACCTGCCAATCACACGCCGCATGATGACGATCTTCATCTTCCATTTTGCTTTCTACAACTCTACCTCCCATAAACTGCTGCTCACTCCAACAACCGCGCTGTAAAACGGCATCAATAGCGGGGATATGCGGAGCAATCACCAACCCCTGCTGGGGCAGCATGCGCATAAGATGATGAAATTGCGTTTGGATGGCGTGTAGGTCGGGGTAAATATCGGCGTGGTCAAATTCTAAATTGCCCACAATAAGTGTGCGGGGGTGATAATGCACAAATTTTGCACGCTTATCAAAAAAGGCCGTGTCATATTCATCAGCTTCAATCACAAAAAAATCAGAAGAACCTAGGCGCGCAGACTGAGTGAAATTGCCCGCCACACCGCCAATGAGAAAACCGGGATCAAAACCTGCGTAATCGAGAATCCAAGCCAACATACTGGTTGTGGTAGTTTTACCATGCGTACCCGAAACAGCCAACACCCATTTATTTTTTAGCACATTTTCAAAAAGCCACTGTGGCCCAGAGATATAAGGAATGTGGCGATTAAGAACGTATTCCATGGCAGGGTTACCACGGCTAACCACATTACCCACAATGACTAAGTCGGGCTTGGCCTCAAGCGATTGCTCAGTAAAGCCTTCAAATATTTCGATACCTGCAGCCTCTAACTGGGTGCTCATGGGCGGGTACACATGCTCATCGGAGCCTGTGACACGCAACCCCATAGCTTTGGCCAGCTGTGCAATCGACCCCATAAAGGTGCCACAAATACCGAGTATATGAACATGTTGCATATGTATTACCGTTAATTAAAACGGTAATTATCACACAGTATTGTTTATCTCTGTATTGTTTATCGTCACCACCGCTATGGCTACTGAAGCTTAAAGCGTAACATCAACAGATTGCCACACTTGCTTTAAACGCTTATCGCGACCACAACCACTACGGTACCATTTATAACGTATAGGGTTTTTCTGGTAATAATCTTGGTGGTAATTTTCTGCGGGGTAAAATGTGCCGGCTTTAAGTAACGTAGTTGCGATTTTTTTATCACCATGCTTTGCCGATAACGCTTGCTTGACCACAGCGACGCTCCTTTCTGCACTGGCAAACTCGTTTTGGTTACCATAAAAAATCACACTTTTGTAATGCTCGCCTTTATCGCAAAACTGCCCTTTATGATCGAATGGATCTACGTTAACCCAAAATACCTCAAGCAACTCTTTGTATGTGACTTGCGAAGCATCGTATGTCACTTGCACCACTTCATAGTGCCCAGTATTACCTTGGCTTATTTGCTTATAAGTTGGGTTAAGCGTGTTACCCCCACTGTAACCTGAAATAGTCGATTTCACGCCCTTGAGCTTATCGTAGGGCGGCTCCATACACCAAAAGCAGCCTCCAGCAAAAACGGCAGTCTTGATGCTTTCATTATTACTTTCAGCATTGTTTTCAGCCCACCCAGAGCTGCCGAATAACGTGCTCATCACAAGAATGCTCACGAGAACGGCTTTTGTCAGCAACGCCTTAAAGCACGTTGCTCTTACAAGAAACTCGTTTATGGGTAACACCTTAAGATGTAACGTAAATCTATTATGCTTCATGATAGCTCTCTACCTGTTGAGGGGTGACACTCTAACGAATGTCATTGCAATACTAATTCAGACTCAATTTTTTGAGATAGATTCCCTTGAGTCATCACTCATTGAAGAATTAAAGGTGCCCTTGGGGCGTAAATTTGTAATAATTAGCGCATTTTCAGCGTGCTTATAAAAAGCACTCACTCTTGTTCACTACGATGAAGGAAACACCATGAGTTTAGACCTTGTGCCAGCAGGCAAAAATTTGCCCGACGAAATAAATGTTATTATCGAAATCCCCATGGGTGGCGAGCCTGTAAAATATGAAATAGACAAAGATTCTGGCGCGCTATTTGTTGACCGTATCTTAGGCACATCTATGCGCTATCCATGTAACTACGGCTATGTACCCCACACATTATGTGGTGACGGCGACCCGGTTGATGTACTTGTTTATATGGACCGCCCGCTTGTTCATGGCTGTGTGGCTAAGTGCCGCCCCATTGGTGTCCTTAAAATGACGGATGAGTCAGGCGAAGATGCAAAAGTACTGGCTGTACCCGTTAGCAAAACCACGCCAATTTACGATAGTGTGCAATCGATTAAAGATGTACCGCCCATCGTATTGCAACAAATCGAGCACTTTTTTGAGCACTACAAAGATCTTGAAAAAGGCAAGTGGGTAAAAGTGGACGGCTGGGAAGACGTCGAGTCGGCTAAAAAAGAAATTATCGACTCACAAAACAACTACAACAAATAAGCCTTGTACTTGCCAACACGGCCATTGATTGGCGGTGTGTTCAATATCCAGTCACCAAACTAGCTGACTGGATATTCACTGAGGTTAATGCGACTCAACAAGCGACAAATGACCCGTGTCAGGTATGGGCTGATCCACTTTACGACTGACCTCCAGCGGCTCATCAGAGGCATCGAGTGCTAGATGCGATATATTGACAGTGTTTTCAACAGGTTGAGCGCGCTCATCCACACTTAAAACATCCGCACCCACCTCACCCATAGTGAGTGAGCTAATATCAACTTCGAGAACGGCTACTGGTTCTTTTTCTGACTCATCAAGCAATAACCCCTGCCCCTCCCGCACACTAATGTGGCTTACATCTACCTCTGCAGCAACAACATGATTAGGAGAATCCACCAAATCAGCGCCTACAGGTAAAACACTCAAGGCTTCGGCCTTATCCGTACGGTTAATACCACTATCGCTAACAGGCATATCGCTCGATGTCGTCGCGCCCACTACACTTTTAGCCTGCACGGGCACGTCTGTTTTAGGTGGTTCCTTTGCAGCCGTATTTTCAATTACGTCAACAAGGCTTCCCGCTTTTTTAATCGCAACGCGATATTTATTTGCCATAGCAAAAGGCAAATTGCGCTTTAACGTAACGGCCTTTCCTGAAAACAATACCTCAGCCTTTTCATCCGTTATTTTAAATAAAGCGGCTAATTGGTGTTTGGCTACATTTAAGTCTACGCCATCCACTATTTCACCATTAAAAATAATATCGTATTGTTTTGTAGGCATCATCATTGTCCATTTATAGATAAGATATTGTATTTGATCGTTAATAAGTTAAAAAAATCCGTAGAAAAATGTCGCTATAAAGTACCAACACAGCCTCTGCAAATCTTTAATAAATCGAGTATAGCCTATCCGCTTTAAGTATTTTTAGTTATTACTGATTGGGAAAAACCCGAAAAAAAAACACCAATAAAGAGGTTTGGTTATATTAAAGTCCAAGGTGATAACCTGAGATACTAAAAAATAGAAAAATCAACAAAACGTCACAAAAAAGTTTACAAAAATGCAAACTGCGTCACAATATTGTTTTAAATGTTACTTTTTTCGTCCATAATAGTAACAAGAACACATACTGGAGAATGAAGAACTCATGGAAATGCCAACTAATACAATGCAAACGTTTGAGAATCATCAGAATATTTTGCCAAAAATTGAACAAGAAATTGCTTTTTTGAGCATGCGTATTGATACAATCAAGCGTCACCACACACCTAATATCGAGATGCTTAAAAACTTTGAAAGTATGCTTCAAAGCCGTGAAGATATACTTCAAAAAATGCACAATGCATCAACACTAACGCGCATTAGCCGTCAGCTTCGTTAGTAACAGCAATAAGGCCGACATACTGCTGACAGAATAAGCAGATAAACGTTTTTCTTTGTGTTGTGCATCCGCTTTATCAGAAGACGTTTGAGGATCGAAGTACACGGCATCAATGCCAGCACGCTTAGATGCCATTAAACCCGGCGTAGAATCCTCAACCACACAGCACTGATCAGGGCGCATGCCCAACTGGCTGGCTGCATATAAAAATAAATCCGGTGCAGGCTTGCCCTTATCAACATCTTGAGCACTAAAGATGGCCCCGTCAAAATAGCTTAACAGCCCCGTTAAGCTTAGTGCATGCCGAATCTTATCGTGCCCCCCATTTGATGCTACACAAAATGTAACGCCTTTCTCTTGTAAGGTATTCACAACATCGACCACCCCATCAACTGCGCAGAGGTAATCATTAAACGACAATAATGTAGCCTCGGATAACGCAGGATGAAAACAAGAAGGTAAAACAAGATTATGCTCACTCTCAACCACACGGTAACACGCCGATAACGTCAACCCCTTAAAAGTATTAAAGCATTCATCCGCACCCATCTGGACACCATAACGACTTAGCACATCAGAAAAAACGCGCGCAGACAAACGCTCGCTGTCAACCAGCACACCATCACAGTCAAAAATAATTAACGAATACATAATAGCCTCTTACCGCTCAAGAAAATA
>CAKZUG010000115.1 GCA_937920545.1 uncultured Saccharophagus sp. | reverse complement strand
AATGGATGGTTTAGAGGCCATAAAGCATTTAAAGGCGCATTCTACGTTAGGTATTGTTCCTATTATTTTCTTAACGTCTCATACCGATACAAACATTTTAATAAAATGCCTTGAAGCGGGCGGTGCAGATTTTATATCTAAACCCTACAATGCCATTGTTTTACAAACAAAAATCAAGGCATTTGGCCGAATGCATGATATGCAAAAAACCCTTATTAGCCAGCGTGATGAGTTAGAGCGCCACCATGTTCACTTAATTCAAGAGCAGCAAGTGGCTAAACAGGTGTTTGATAAAATTGCACATACCGGCATGCTTGATGTTGAGAATATTCGGTATTCTATGTCGCCTTTAGCGGTATTTAATGGCGATATTCTAGTAGCAGAGGTTAGCCCCAGCGGTAATTTAATTGTACTGCTTGGTGATTTTACCGGGCATGGTTTACCCGCTGCAGTCGGTTCTATGCCGTTGGCAACCACGTTTTACGGCATGGTAAAGAAAGGTTTTTCATTACCTGATGTATTATCCGAGATAAATAGCAAGCTTAACGAGATACTCCCTATTGGCTTTTTTTGCTGTGCAACATGCGTTGAAATTAACTTCAAAGATAAAACCTTATTTACATGGACTGGTGGGCTACCACCCAGTTATTTATACCGGCAAAAAAGCCACAATTACGAAGTGTTAAACGCGTCAAACTTACCTTTAGGTGTACTCGATAAATCATCTTTTAAGGCTGAGCCTACAAGAATCGAGCTTGATTATGGCGACAAAATCTATATGTGGTCCGATGGTATTTTTGAATCACGTAATGAAGATGGTGAAATGTTTGGTCAAGATCGCTTAGATGACTTAATGCATGAGTTTAAGGGCGATGCGGTACTTTTTGATCGACTTTTAACGCGTGTGCAAGACCATATTGGTGAAAACAGTAAAGACGACGATATCTCATTGCTTGAAATTGATGTGCAAGATATCGATCTTGCCCCAAAAACAGACACATCTTCTATTGCTTCTGACGGAATGCAAGATTGGAATATGGCTTTTACGCTACAGGCTAATAGTTTACAGCAGTTCGACCCATTGCCTTTATTGATTAATATTATTACGCAAGTTCCAGGTCTAAAGAAGAATCGCACAACGCTTTATACTGTGTTAGCCGAGCTGTATGCCAATGCATTAGAGCATGGAATCTTACAGCTTAAATCGATAAACAAGCATGATCCAAAAGGATTTACGGCATTTTATTCTGAGCGCAAAAAACGCTTGGATGTACTTGACGTTGGCTTTGTTTCTTTTAAATTTTCGCATATCCGCGACTCAAGTGGTGGGCTTTTAAATATCCATGTTCAAGACAGTGGTAAAGGGTACGATTTTAAAACGTTAACCCATCATCTCACTCAGGATCAGCACGTTCAGATGTCTGAAAAATTTCATGGTCGTGGATTAGCCCTGTTGTATTCGATTTGTGAGAAGATCGTCATTCATGAGCCAGGAAATTATATTGAAGCGCATTTTCGTTGGTATACATAATAGAGATCTCCCATATGCTTTGTGTTGCAGTGATTGTTACTACGTACAAGTAATACGTGATATTTAAGCGTGAATTTAGCTTTATTTATAGAAAAATCTTTTTTCAAGATGGGTTAGCTCTCTAATCATAGAAAAAACACCAGTTTTACATTAACCTACCCGCCAATTGATTTAAGTCACCCAACTTCGCTTTAAGCCGTGTCTGTATTGATGTTTGCATGATTGATGTTCGCATGAATTTTTTTTAAATTGCAATATCTTCATACTCTTGAGGGGCCTTAGCGCTCAGCGAACAGTGTCTTATTTAGCTTTTAATCTACCTTTTGGAGAGCATATTAATGCGCTTGCAGGATTTTTCGTATGAATTGCCCGATGAGTTAATTGCACGTAAACCATGTGATAACCGCACAGATAGCCGCTTACTCAAGCTTAATGGTGCTATTGGATCAGTAGAACACGGCCAGTTTTTAGATGTGTTAGACCTCGTGCAACCTGGTGACTTAATGGTATTTAATAATACGCGTGTGATTCCTGCTCGTGTATTTGGCCAAAAAGAAACGGGGGGTAAGCTTGAGATATTAGTCGAACGTGTTGTTGATGAGCAAAATGTATTAGCGCATGTACGCTCAAGTAAATCCCCTAAGCCAGGCAGTATTATTGTATTACAAGATGGTACGCGTATTACCATGAAAGAGCGTGCTGGTGCATTATTTTGTTTAGTGTTTGATCAGGCCGTATCGGCATTTGATGTGCTAGATCGCCTTGGTCAAATGCCATTACCACCTTACATTGATCGAGCCTGTGAAGACGATGACAAAGAGCGCTATCAAACTGTTTATGCCGAGCATAAAGGCGCAGTGGCAGCGCCAACCGCTGGCTTACATTTTGATGAACCCTTACTTGCTCAATTAAAGGATAAAGGCGTTAATATAGCCTTTGTTACCTTGCATGTAGGGGCCGGTACATTTCAGCCTGTTCGTGTAGATGATATCAAAACTCATCAAATGCACAGCGAAGTCATGCATATTGATGAAGTCACTTGTGAAGCCGTTAAGGCGACCAAAGCGGCAGGCAAGCGTGTTATTGCCGTGGGCACAACCAGTGTACGTACCTTGGAGAGCGCGGCTCAAAGTGGTGAGTTAAAGCCCTACTCGGGTGAAACGGATATTTTTATTTACCCCGGCTTTAGCTTTAATGTGGTGGATGCGTTAGTCACTAACTTTCATTTACCTGAGTCAACATTAATGATGTTGGTGTCTGCTTTTGCGGGTTTCCAATGTACCATGTCTGCTTATGCAGCGGCGGTGAAAGAGCAATATCGTTTCTTCAGTTATGGTGATGCTATGTTTATCACGCGCAACCATGATGCTCACTTAGATAAACCCAGCTAACGGCATTTAGTCACAACGCTGTAACAGCCACCCGACGTACCTCAGCCTTTCAAGGGCGCAACATAGTTAAAATAGAACCAAAAATTGAGAATTTTATGAAATTTACATTAAAGCATACCCATAAAAAAGCACGCCGTGGTGAGATGCAGTTTGACCGTGGCACGGTGCAAACACCTGCTTTTATGCCTGTTGGCACATATGGCACGGTGAAAGGCATGCTCCCCAAGGATATTGTTGATACGGGTGCAGAAATTATATTAGGTAATACTTTTCACTTAATGTTGCGCCCGGGCACCGAAGTCATCAAAGCCCATGGCGATCTACATGATTTCACACAGTGGCAAGGCCCCATGCTGACCGATTCGGGTGGTTTTCAGGTGTTTAGCCTAGGTGCAATGCGTAAAATTACCGAAGAAGGCGTTGAGTTTCGCTCGCCCATTGATGGCGATAAAGTGTATTTAAACCCAGAAATTGCTATGCAGGTACAGCGCGATTTAGGTTCTGACATTGTTATGATCTTCGATGAATGTACCCCTTACCCTGCTACGGTCGAGCAAGCGAAAGAATCCATGGATTTATCGTTGCGCTGGGCAAAGCGATCAAAAATTGCCCACGGCGACAACCCTTCTGCTTTATTTGGTATTGTGCAGGGTGGTATGTATGAAGATTTGCGCAAAGAGTCGCTTAAAGGGTTAACCGATATTGATTTTGATGGTTATGCCATTGGTGGATTGTCGGTGGGCGAGCCAAAAGAAGATATGTTACGCGTGCTCGATCATTTACCCCCCGAAATGCCTACCGATAAGCCGCGTTATTTGATGGGGGTGGGCAAGCCTGAAGATATTGTTGAAGCTGTAGCGCGGGGTATCGACATGTTTGATTGTGTGATGCCAACACGTAATGCTCGTAATGGTCATTTATTTACTTTGGAAGGCGTGGTTAAAATCCGCAACGCCAAGCATAAGCATGATACATCACCACTGGACCCACATTGTAGTTGTTATACCTGTACCAACTTTAGCCGAGCTTATTTGCACCATTTAGACAAATGCGGCGAAATTCTCGGCTCGCAACTGAATACAATACATAACTTAACCCATTATCAAACCATTATGCAGGAACTGCGCGACGCAATTGAAGTCGATAAGCTCGATGATTATATCGAGGCGTTTTATGCTCGCCAAGGTAAAGAGCGGCCAGCCATCGCTATGCAGAGCCCCAGCGAATCGGAATTACAGTGAGTTAGAGTAACAGTAAGCTAGAATCACAGTAAGCATTAGGCAGCTAGGGTAAGTCATCACTTTATTGCATTGCTATTATTACGTTGATATTGCCGTATTTTGATGCGGCGGTCGCAAATTAACATGATAAGTGGCTTGATTTGCCTACACGGTAGGCTTTGCATCTTGAATTGTCAGCACGCTAGCACCATAGACGTTATACTCGCGCGCATGTCAATACAAATCACGTTATGTGCTTTTAGATACACTCAGCGCATTTCAATAATTAGATAAGAAAAAACGTAGGATAAATAATGAATCGCTATCCCTTATGGAAGTATTTGGCTGTTTTGGCCTTAGTGGTCTTCGGGTTAATTTACTCGCTTCCCAATATTTATGTACCCGACCCCGCTGTGCAAATTTCGGCGGCCAAAAGCAATGTTAAAATCACTCAGTCTGTATTGGATAGCGCCAAAAAAGCGTTAGATAACGCAAAAATTCCTTATATTGCTTCAAATTTAAATGATAGCTCGGCAACGATTCGCTTTAACAATCAGCAAGATCAGCTAACCTCGCGTAAAATTGTACAAGACGCGATTGGTATTCAAGACTTCGTTGTAGCCTATAACCTTGCGCCCA
>CAKZUG010000114.1 GCA_937920545.1 uncultured Saccharophagus sp. | reverse complement strand
TTTACTTAGCAATTTTACCTTAATACTCAAAATTAACTTATTCATATAAAAACACATAGCCATAAAATATTTAAATATATTTCTGCTATTAAATTTGATATTGTATTTGTGAAATAAAATATGGGTGTCCTGTGTTTTGTTGAGCTCAATAGCAGTATTTATTTGGTTATAAAATCGGGGACACCCATAAATTATTGAAAATAACGTATTATGCTTAACAGAAGTAAAAATTTATGGGTGTCCCTGACTTTTTCCCTGACTTTCTGGTCGTAAAAGTTGTACTATCTTTTTCTGAGCATATACCACTTCCAATGCGAGGTATGTGCAAAAACGGGTTAGATTCCCGACGTCAGGAGCGCCCTTTTGACAAACTTGCTAGTATTTTTTTGTACGGAAAAAAATTTACAATCGCAGTTGCTATAAGAGCTGAAATAAAAAACACGTAAAACATTTCAATATTAGCAACATCCTCCTGTGTTTCCGCACCAAATAGATTAACTAAAAACAGTGCGATATTTTCCGGAGGCTTAGGAAATAAGTGTGTATTTGCTAGCCAGAATACACCTAAAATTATAGTAATCAAAAAGATTACGATGATTTTAACATATAGAGTTTTCATGAGACTTTGACTACTCCATACATTTTGATGTTTGTGTTAGGGATTATATAAAATCGGGGACACCCATAAATTATTGAAAATAACGTATTATGCTTAACAGAAGTAAAAATTTATGGGTGTCCCTGACTTTACGAGATCGCTGGGTAGAAATTCATTATCAGTAGGGAAACGCCCTGTGCGGATCCGCACGCAGGGTGTTGTGGGGAGGGAGAGCTAGACACTCTTCCTTACCCGATTTATGCTTTTTTACACAGACTACAAACGAATCAAATCCGAAGGCAGTATGTATAAGCTATTTGGTATTTCATTATGGCAATGGAGCCCATGAACACTTACGTCAATATCGAAAGTAACCATAACTCTTCCACGACCATTGATGCTACTTACAACCTCACCAGTGGAATTTATTAGGCACCAATAATTTTCTTTTGGGTCGCAGTCGTCAGAGCACTTAACCTCACCATTAAAAGTAACTAGGCGTACCTTTTCACCAACTTCCATAGGTATTTCTCAAGTTTAAATATAAAAGTTTATTAGATGAAAAAATTCCGTCTATTCCACACGACCAATCTATCTCATTTACCCTCAAGATTAACACCTGCAAAGCCCTTGTGACAACTTGCTTGCCTGAATGCACTAAAAAAAGCATTAATAGGCGGAATAATTCTGCATTTATCGCAATAATCAGATAAAAGTCAGCTCCTATTACTATGGCAAACCATCGGAGGCAGGATGCCGACGTGAGCTTACAGGGAGGTATTTACAGCGTGTTTGCTGTAGTAATAGGGGCTGGCTTAACGTGAACAGCTTCAATTATTTGTATTCTCAATTAATAAAAGTCTATTGCTCTTAAAGAATATAAAAATTTAAGCATGCTCTTAATAAAATGAATACGAGTTGAGGGGTGGGTAACAGGCTATAGATAATAGAGCGTTAAAGGCAAGTGAAAAAAGGCGAGTTTTTCTTAATCTATATATTTATACTTTTACATGGATTCACACTTAAAATAACCAACATCCTTGTCAGTTATTTAATCAATATTACTTTTCTTTTTGCAATGCGTGTTCTTCTTTTTTAAGTTGTTGCTCTACAGCGTTGGGTGTGCCTGTTTTTCTGGCGAGTAGGCTGTAGGCTACGGGTACGATAAACAAGGTGAACAGTGTGGCGGCGAAGACGCCGAAAAATACGACGATGCCTATCGTGCTGCGTGTTTCTGCGCCTGCGCCGCTGGTAATAATAAGCGGTATTGCGCCTGCAACGGTGGTGAGGCCCGTCATAATAATCGGTCTAAAGCGTACATGAGAGGAGCGTATTAAACCGCGCATAAAACCTGCGCCTTCTGCCCGTAGTTGGTTGCTAAATTCTACAATCAGTATGCCGTTTTTGGCGGCTAGCCCCACTAAAATAATAAGCCCTATTTGCGAGTAAATATTTAGCGTGCCGCCTGTTAAATACAACCCTAATAACCCGCCGCCTGCTGCAAGTGGTACTGTTAACATGATAATAAACGGGTGAATGTAGCTTTCAAATTGTGCCGCTAACACTAAAAAGACAATGGCAAAACCCAGCACAAACACAAACAAAATAGATTGGCCCGATTCGATAAAATCGAGGCTTTGGCCTTTGTAATCAATAATGGCTTGGTCGGGCAGTTTGGTGCGTACGATGTTTTCTAAAAAGCCAAGGGCTTCTTCTAGTGTGTAGCCGTCGGCGAGATTGGCTTCAAGCGTGATCGATTTAACACGGTTATAACGCGATAGCGTATCGGCGGCACCGTATTCGCTCATGGTCACCACGTTAGATAACGGAATTAACTCACCCGAGCGTTGTGAGCGAACAAAAATACTTTCAAGATCGCTTAGGGTGCGTTGTAACTCGCGCTCGCCTTCTAAAATGACATCGTATTGTTCGCCGTTTTCTAAAAAGCTGGTGACATTGCGCCCGCCCATAAGGGTTTCGAGCGTGCGACCTATGCTTTGCACTTGTACGCCTAAATCGGCTGCGCGCTCGTAATTAATATTAAAGTCAATTTGCGGGCGGGTTTCTTTGTAGTCGCTGTCTAAGCCCACAAGGCCGGGGTTATTTTTATTCACCTCTTCAATAATGGTGTCGCGCCACTGGGCGAGTTGCTCATAGGTGGCACCGCCAATCACAAATTGCACAGGTTTACCTGTACCGCCGCCTAAACCCTGTCGCATGACGGGAAAGGCCCTTACGCCCGGTAATTCGCTTAAGTTTTGGCGTACTTCACTTAAAATAGTAAAGGCCGAACGTCTTTTTGCCCAGTCGTTTAAAATCACAATCACCACACCCGAGTTGAAGTTTTCGATGTTGCCAAAACCGCGTGGGGCGCGAATCAGTAAGCGTGTAAATTCGCCACTGTCGACATAGGGCATTAAACGCTGTTCTATTTCGTCCATGTACTCTTCGGTGTATTTAAAGCTTGCGCCTTCGGGTGCATTCACAAAAACAAAAAAGGCACCGCGGTCTTCTTTGGGTGTAAATTCTTGCTTAACATTTAATACCAACCAAATACTTGCGCCTGTTAATACACAAAATGCTAAGCAGGCAATAAGCGGCCGCTTTATACACTTAATTAACAGGTGAATATATTTTTTAGAGAGTTGATCAAAAAATGTATTAAAGCGTTTGAGTACGGTAGGCGTGCTACTTTTTTCTTGTGGTGTGAGTATTTTGGATGCTAGCGCGGGCACTAATGTTAGCGCCACCACCGATGAAAAAACCACCGCAGCAGCAATAGTCAGGGCAAACTCGGTAAATAAACGGCCAATATCGCCCTGTAAAAAAGCAATAGGCACAAACACCGATACCAGCACGAGTGTGGTGGCCACAACAGCAAAACCCACTTGGCGCGCACCACGGTAAGCGGCCACAAGGGGTGTTTCGCCGTAGCGTTGTATGCGCCTTACAATGTTTTCGAGCATGACAATCGCGTCGTCCACCACAAGGCCAATAGCCAGCACAAGCGCTAGTAATGTTAACAAGTTAATAGAAAACCCAAGTGCGTATATCACAATAAACGCAGCCACAATCGAGATGGGCACGGCCACGGCAGGCACTAGCATAGCGCGCAGGCTGCCTAAAAATAAAAAGATCACAAAAATCACGCAGGCAATAGCAATAAAGAGCGTTTTGTAGACTTCTTTAATCGAGGCTTGGATAAACACGGCGGCGTCATAGCTTTTTTCTATGCGCATGCCATCGGGTAAATTTTTACGTAATTTCTCTGTTAAGTTGCGTGTGTTGTCAGATACCTCAATGGTGTTGGCAGTGGATTGACGAATAATGCCAATGCCCACCATAGAGACTTCGTTACCCCTAAAAATCGTGCGCGATTCTTCTACGCCTTTTTCAACACGGGCAACATCGCCTAAACGAATTAAGTAGCCTTCGTCGCCTTGGCCTAACACTAAGTTGTTAAAATCGCTAGGTTGTTTAAAGCTGCGTTGTACGCGGGCTTTAAATATGCGTTCATCCGATTGTAAGCTGCCCGCAGGGAGCTCGACGTTTTCGGCTCTTAATGCGTCTTCTACGTCGCTGACCGTTAGGTTGCGTGCGGCTAGGGCTTTGCGGTCGAGCCAAATACGCATGGCATAATTTAAACTGCCGCCAACGCGTACACGGGCAACGCCATTTAATGCCGAGTATTGATCAACTAAATAACGGCGGGCGTAGTCGGTTAGTTCGGGCACGCTGAGCCTGTCGGATGTGAGATTTTGCCAGACGATGACATCGTCGTTACTGTCCACTTTTTGTACTTCTGGCGGTTCGGCTTCTTCGGGGAGGTTATCGGCAATACCCGATACGCGATCGCGAATATCATTGGCAGCGGCGTTCACATCGCGGCCGATTTTAAACTCAATAGTCACCTGTGATTCCCCATCGCTGGATGACGATTCAACAAATTTTATACCTTCAACGCCAGCAATACGCTCTTCGATCAATTCGGTAATACGTGTTTCTACAATGTTAGCGGGCGCGCCGGGGTATTCGACTTCGACTGTCACAATAGGTGGGTCAATATCGGGGTATTCACGCAGCGATAAACGGTCAAAAGAGACCAACCCAAAAGCAATCAATAACAGCGAAATCACACTGGCAAAGACGGGCCGTTTAACAGATATATCTGAAATAATCATGTGTTTGGCCTATGGGTTAGCGGATGCAGTTTGTGTGTTATCTAGCGTGTTGCTATTTGTGTTGCTCTTTATGTTGTGCTTTGTGCTATTAGAAACGCTGCTTTTGTCTGATGCTTTGGCTAAAAGCTCGCTCACTGTTTTTGTTCCATCATCTATAGCTTTAATGTTGACGTTGCTATTGGGGCCAACCCGTGAAATACCGTGGGTCACAATGCGCTCGCCTTTTTGTAACCCTTTTATAACCTCGGCGTGACCAAACTGACGTTGGCCAATGGTAATTAAGCGTTTTTCAATGGTGTTTTGGTCGTCAATAACATACACAGCATGTTGGTTGGCGTTAATGAGAAGGGATTCTTCTGGAACGGTGAGTGCATCGCGCTGATTTTTAAACAGGGTAACGCGCATCAGCAAGCCGGGTTTAAGTTTGCCGCTGGGGTTGGGGATCACTGCCCGTGCTAATAGCGAACGTGTGACGGGATCGAGCCGGCTATTTAAGCTTTTGATTTCGCCTTCGAACGGGGTGTTGGGGTAGGCGTGGCTAAAGGCTTTGATTTTTAACCCGGGCATCACACTGGCTAAAAACACCTCGGGTATCGAAAAATCAAGGTACATGGCGCTGTCGTTATCTAGCGTGGTAATCGCGTCGCCGGGCTGGAGCAATGTGCCCACCGTGATATTGTGTAAACCCAATACGCCATCAAAAGGCGCGCGCAGTATACGCTGGTTAATTTGCGCTTGAATAAATTGTAAACGTGCTTGGGCAGCTTCTTTGTTGCGGGTGTTGGCATCGAGATCAGACACCGACGCCGAGCCTTTTTTAACCAGCGGGTTAAAGCGTTTAATTTGTTTATTGGCTTCGCTTAAAAATGCGTTTTGTTCTTGCTGCTGAGCTTGCTCATCGCTGGTATCAAACTTAACCAGTATTTGACCTTTGCTGACACGCTGGTTGTCGCTAATCAATACTTCGCTAACGCGCTCGGTCACTTGTGCTCTTAGCGTTAAGCTTTGCTCGGAGCGGAGCGTGCCGGTTGTTTCGACCGTATCGCTGATGGTTTTTTCTTGAACAATGCCTGCAATAACGGGTGTAGTTTGCGCGTGGCTATATAAGCTCGATAGCAAAAAAGCTAAGGCAAGTAGTGAAAGGCGGAACATATTAACCCCTTAAAAAAGTATGATGTTTACAGTGCGGTATAGAGTGGTATAAGAAAAGGTATGGAATATAAGCCACAGTGAATCAATAGGCGTTATCTATGATACGCAAGTGGCGCAAGATTAGCGCACCTGCGAAACAATATAGCGTTGTATGAAAAGAGAAGGCAGTAATATGGGGATTGTTGCTAGAGAACCTCTGGTTAACCTCGCGGCATTTCTGGCTTTCTGAAAGCTCCAAAGGGCGCTGCCTAGAGCAGTCACTTGCGTTATTATCATTTTGCTAGGGGTTACGGGTTATTTTTGCAAAGCGCTACGGCCATTAGCTGTAAAAGACGCCGAGTAATTAACTGCTCTAGGTCACTCAGAGACGCTACGAGATTCATCAGAGGTTCCTTAAATTTTTATAAAGGCATAAAAAAAGCCACACATAAACATGCGTGGCTTTTTGTCGTTATTTAAGAGGGCTTATGAGATAGCCATACTCGTATAGAGGTTAACCATTAACGCGTAATTTTAAATATTGGCAATCATTAGTTTGGCTAAATGTAATGGTGTTGCCTGTCCAGTTCTTACTTACTGTTTCCCAGTTACTGTCGATAACATGTGAGCCTTCGCTATTCTTTGCAGTGGCATGCGCACGAAAATCACAGCTGGTATTTTTATCGCTGTCAGCAAAGTTAATTTTTTTACCCGATAAACCACCAGAAACAGAAATACATTTAGCGTTGTTTAATGTTATTTCTGTCAGTTTAGAGCCTGGTTGATATTTAACGCAAGCCGAATCAGCAGGTTGTGTAGATTGGCTTTTACCTGATGTGTTTTGCGTGGGTTCAAGTGCTGGTTCAAATGTTGTCTCATTTTTCTCTGGTGCGTTTTGAGCTGAGTCGAATGTTGGTTCGTTTGACGTGGTTGGTTTAGGGTCACGCTTAATTCGAACAGCTCTTGTTTCAACTTTCACACTACCATTTCTTGTCGATGCAGAAGCTTGTGCTGAAGCGCCGCTATTGTTTGCGGTACTCGTTTGCGTGTTTGTAGTAGGCGCTGCTGTAGGTGCGGTAGGTTTAACACTTTTAGTTGTGGGTGGTTTTGGTGCTTCACAATTACTGCCCGTAACTTTGATATAGTCCCTGCCTGATTTAGGTTTTGCTAGTTTATCGAGCGCACCCATATTACAACCAACATAAGCTCCACCTCTACTGCTCGCATGAAACGCATATTGACCATTATTGGCATTTTTAATGGTGTTATTAACTGCCCAGTTATTGTAACCGTGAGTCGCTTTTAGTGCAGGGTCTTTATCTAATTGCTGATCGACACTTATTACACGAAAAAGAGATGCAGGTGCGCCTTTAAAGTTAAACGTGTTGTTTGTGACAACAGCTTCGGTCCCTTTTAAATGAATAGATACATCTGGGTGGTCTGTAGCGTTGCTATTTTTTAATTCGGCTCTTGTCCAGCCTAAATTAATGGTATTGTTATTAATGTATACGCCAACAGTACCTTCTTTAACATCAACACTGTTGTTACCAATATTGGGGCCAAGCGTATTGCCTGTAATATGTGCAAAGTCACAGTTTTGTAGGTAATTCTCTTCGAGTTCTGCGGGCTGATAATAGCTATTCCACATCTTTCTATCGTTACAAATATAGATTGCTTCACCGCGTTCAACTTTGACAAGGCCGGTATCATGAATATGATTAGAGCGAATTAAAGCATTATCACTGCCATCGCGTAGGTGAAAAGCTTCTTCGCCCACTTCAGATATGGTGTTTTTTTCAAATGTAAGGTCACTTGTACGGTCGATAACAACGCCTTTACGGGCATGGCTAAAACGAATATTACGAATGGTAAGACCATCTGCTTTTTGAGCATAAAAAGCGTATTTATCTGTGTAATCTTTACCGCGTAACACGGGTTTTTTGTTTGGGTTGAGCGCTTCTATAGTGACGTTTTTGGCATTGTTAAGCAAAAACATAGCGGCAACGTTTGTGTGCCCGTCTGTCGTGTATATAGAGTAGGTTGTGCCGTTGTAGGTATAAACGCCAGCTTTACCACCGTTGCCATCTACTTTTATCACGTCGCCGTCTTTAGCTGTTTCTAATCGGTTTTTTAGCTTGTTAACGGTGTCAACAGTGTACGTTGCACTTATCGCATGTGCTGGTAATGCCAGCAGTAAGGTTAACGTAGCTTTATTTAATAGATTGTTTTGCATATATTCACCCTTTGTTTAATTGTTTTTTTGTCGCTCAATTGATTGCTTTTGCCATATCAAAGAGGCACTTAATTTGTGCGCACAATATCTTCGTTTGGCGCGTTTGTACACATTCTGATGGTTGTTATTGATTTTTTTGAGGAATGGTATGCCATTTTTGGCATTTTAATTACCGTAGGTAATAAAGGATGAATTTTATGTCTTTTATTGTTATTGATAAAATCGAGATAACAGGGCAGTGATAGTTAATGTATTTGCTTAGCGCTAAGCAGTATTCATGTGGCCTTTCGTTGTCTGGTAAGTAAAAAAAAAGGCCAATACATATATGTATTAGCCTTTTAAAAGTATGGTGTACTGTTTTTATACATTTAACATCATAGTGTTAGATTTTAATGGCGGCTTGCAACCATATTTTTTTCGTGTCGGTATTGATAGCTGTATTATTTTGTAAGTTGACAGTATCTTCGTCTGCAATGTAATTAGCATATTTAAGCAATAAACCAACAGGGCCAGCTTTGCCCTTTAGTACAAAGCCTATTTCAGAACCCAGCGAGTCTGAGCTATTACCTGACGCAGCTTCATCATCTGATGAGAAATCATGATAAATCAAGCTGGCGTTCACGCCGCCAATTTTGGTCCCCACTGACAAATAGGTATCGGCGATACCACCTGCGATGTTACCTGTTCCGCCAGCACCTAAGAATTTATCGGCCCAACCCTGAAACTTATGTAAAGTCGCAAGAGGTGTAATAAATTCACCGTTGGCACCGTCAGAGCCCATGAGTTCATGGCCAAGCTTAAGTGTGATGTTTTCAAACTTAACGCTGCCTTCTAGGTTTAAGTAGCTAGCAGAATAATCGAGCGGGCTGTCTTTGTAATCTGACTGCGTTGCATACTCGCCGGTGTAACCAAACATACCTTGCTTACCTGTAAAACGTACGCCATATGTACTGGTAGAGAAGCGCTCAACGTTTTCGTTATCAATTAAGTAAGCGTAACCTGTTAATTTACCAATCGACGTTTTGTACGCGGCGTTAAGTAAAAGTGTTTCGTTGGCATGATCACCAATGGGGTTCGCATCACCAAAAATACGGTTGACGTTTTTAACATAAGCAGAAAAGATGCTTAGCTCTTTACTTGGAGTAAACGTTGCCGATACCGCATCATAGGTTTGCTCATTTTGCCTCCAGCCAACACCACCAACAAAGCGTTGGTTATCCAATAATATACGTTGGCGACCTACCTTATACACTGCGCCATCTGTTTTGTATTGAATAAAAGCTTGGTTTAAATCAGCACCGTCTGGGTCTGCAATCACAGCTGCGCCAGCACGACCGTTTGGTGTTGTGTTGTTGTAATCAACGTCTTGAATCTCGCCTACATGGTCTAGCTCAACAAAACCACTGAAGCCATTGTACGCACCTGTTGTTAAATTTAAGCGCGTTAATAGGGTGGTTGCGCCTGCATCAATGACACCATCTTGTGATACTTCTTCATGACGAAAGCGAAGTGATAAACTTGATTTGGTGTCTTTAATAGATTCCAAAAAATCTTTTTCTGCAAAAACGGCCGGCGCAGACAGTGCCGCCGTTATACCTGTAACAGCTGTGGCAAGAGCAAGTGGAGAAAAGCGTTTTTGTGCGTGTTTCATTTTAGTTGTCCTATTAGTCAGTTTTAAATATTTATGTGTTAATAATATATGTATTAAAAAGCGTGTTATTTATCGGTTTTTGGCTAATGAGTAACCTGTTATCCATTAGCGTATAAATAATCCACTTTTCATAAAAGCCTGCACTATGCAGATTGCTTTTCACTTGCGTTTTCCGTACTTGCTTCTTTTGACGTCGCTTGAGGAACGGGCTCTTGTTTTGATGGTGTTTGTTCTTCTGTTTCTGATGGTGCGTCATGCTTACGGTCGCAATCAGATAAAAACGTTAACACTTCTTCGCGGTAGCGGTAGTAATCGGGGTGAGCAAGCAGCGCTTTACGTGTTCTTGGGCGCGGTAAATTCACTTCTAAAATTTTACCTACTTTTGCGTTGGGGCCATTGGTCATCATCACCACGCGGTCGGCTAATAAAATCGCTTCATCGACATCGTGCGTAACACATACCGCAGACACTTGCGTGCGCTTCCAGACATCCATTAACACTTCTTGTAATTCCCAACGTGTTAAAGAATCGAGCATACCAAAAGGCTCGTCGAGTAATAATAACTTGGGCGACAGAGCGAAGGCGCGGGCAATCCCCACACGCTGCTTCATGCCGTTTGAAAGCTCAGAGGCTTTTTTATCCATTGAATCGCTTAAGCCAACGCGGGATAAATAATACTCAACAATTTCGGCACGTTCTTTTTTTGTACCGTGCGGGTAGACGCGCTCAACACCCAGTTTAACGTTTTCGCGGGCACTTAGCCAAGGGAATAAACTGGGCGCTTGGAAAACCACACCGCGATCGGGGCCGGCATCGGTGACTTCTTTACCGTCTAAGATAATACCGCCTTCGCTAATATCATTTAAACCTGCCACCATTGATAACACGGTTGATTTACCGCAACCAGAGTGACCAATTAACGAAATGAATTCGCCTTTTTTCATTTTAAGGTCAAACTCATCCACAACCGTTAAGGGGCCTTTTGGTGTGGGGTAAATCTTAGTGACTTGCGAGAACTCAACATAGCGCTCAAGGGCTTGTGGGTTCATAACCGCGGCCGCTTTTTTTGCTGCATCGTTAGGTGGGAACGATGTGTTGGGCGCAATATCGGGCAGTTTAAAGCTGTCGTCTTCGCCTGCGGCTTCAATACCAATTTGCATGAGGTATTCGGTAATTTCTTTGCGCAGTTTTTTAAAGTTTTCGTCGTTATTCATTTTTGTGCGATCGCGCGGGCGCGGCACATTAATGACAAACTCTGGGCCAAGCGATGCTTTGGGGCCCGGGTTAAGCGGAATAACGCGGTCGGCCAATAAAATAGCTTCGTCTACATCGTTAGTAATGAGAATAATGGTTTTTTTCTCTTTTTGAGAAATATCATTAATTTCATCTTGGAGCTTTGAGCGTGTTAAGGCATCTAGCGCCGATAACGGTTCATCTAGCAACAACATGGTCGGCTGCATAGATAACGCACGCGCAACCGATACACGCTGACGCATACCGCCAGAAAGCTCGGCGGGGCGTCTGTCTTTTGCGTGGGTTAAACCCACCATGTCAATATAATGGTTAACATGGTCTGTTTTTTTCTGCTTAGACCAACTACCAAATACTTGATCAACCGCCAAAGAAATATTCCCAAATACAGTTAACCACGGCATCAGTGAATAATTCTGAAAAACAATACCGCGCTCGGGTGACGGGCCTTGCACTTTTTTACCTTTAAAATAAATAGCGCCTTCATCGGGGGTGATGAGCCCCGCGATAGAGTTCATTAGTGTGGTTTTACCGCTACCCGAAAACCCCACAATGGCAATAAACTCGCCGTCTTCTACCGATAAATTAATATCGTGTAAAATTTCGCTTTTATTACTGCCTTCGCCGTAACTTTTACCTAGATTTTTTATTTCACAAAAACTCATTGTCTTATCCTGTCTAAGTAGCGGTTAGCGTTTGTCACTAAAAGTGAAAAGGTTTTGCAGGGTGTACATAATACGATCAAGTAAAAATCCGATAAAACCAATCGTTAACACAGCAACCATAATTTTACTTAAACTTTGTGATGAACCGTTTTGGAATTCATCCCATACAAACTTACCTAAACCTGGATTTTGAGCGAGCATCTCGGCGGCAATCAATACCATCCAGCCCACACCTAGCGATAAACGTAAGCCCGTAAAAATAAGCGGTAAAGAAGAGGGTAATACCAGTTTGGTCACTTTGGTGTACCAGTTAAGCTGTAATACTTTACCGACATTCATTAAGTCTTTATCAATAGACGCGACACCCACTGCGGTGTTAATTAATGTTGGCCAAAGTGAACAGAGTGTGACGGTAATGGCTGAGTTTAAAAATGATTTACTGAACCATGCATCGTCAGAGGTGGCATAGGTTGCACTCACTACCATGGTTACAATGGGTAGCCATGCAAGGGGCGATACGGGTTTAAAAATTTGAATAATAGGGTTAAAAGCGGCGTTAACGGTAGGGCTTAATCCGCAGAATATACCTAGGGGGACGGCAATGAGTGTAGCAATAATAAACCCCATAAATACGGTTTTAATACTGGTAAAAATTTGATCTATATAAGTCGGTGAGCCTGTAAATTCACGCCACTTTATTTTTTCGTCGCGGCCTTGCTCGGCATATTTTGCGTTGCGCTTTTCTTGGCGCTCGTAAAAAGCGTCTTCTTTTGCGCGTTGATCTTTATGATCTTGCCACAGTAGTGTGCTTTGCTTATAAACGTCACTTGGTCCGGGTACGGTACCTAAACTGGTTACCACTTTGCTTGATAGTTGCGCCCATAGCATCAAGAAAATAATAAAAGCAACAATGGGGATACCCATTATCATCCACAAATCTTTTGCTTGCGTTTTGGGGTTTTCGCCTGCGGCCATACGCACGAATGGGACAAACCACGTTAACCCTGATATCTGCAAAAAGTTGATAATTTTGTTCATGTGACGTTCCTAAAAAAACGGGGTAGAGGTGTAAACACTGCGTTTACACCTATGTTTAAATATGTACTTGAGAACTTATTTAGCAGCACTTGTTTTGGCAAGGCCGGTTGAACTTACTTTTTGACCTTCTTTTAAGCCAATAGGGAACTTAGCAAGGTACGCATTTGGCTTAGTACCATCGAAGGTAATGTTGTCGATAAACTCTGATTGCGGTGCGCGGTAGCCATTTGAATCAAAGGGGAAGTCGGCTTTTTTCGCTTTGCCTTCTTTGACTAATAAACGCGCTGCTTCTAAGTAGATTTCTGGCTTGTAGACTTTTTTCGCCATATCGCGGTACCAAGTATCGGGTTTGTCATCAGCAATTTGGCCCCAGCGACGCATTTGCGTTAAGTACCAAACGGCATCTGAGTAGAATGGGTAGTTAGCAAAGTAACGGAAGAACACGTTAAAGTCTGGAATGTCGCGCTTGTCGCCTTTTTCAAACTCAAATGTGCCTGTCATTGAGTTGGCAATCACGTCGTAGTCTGCGCCAACATAGTTGGGCTTAGATAAAATTTTCACGGCCGCTTTACGGTTGGCGTTGTTGTTTTCATCTAGCCACATTGATGCACGAATAAGCGCTTTAACCACGGCTAAATGCGTTTGTGGGTTTTTCTTGGCCCATTCGTCGCTTACGCCAAAGACTTTTTCGGGGTTGTTTTTCCAGATTTGGTAATCGGTAATCACGGGTACGCCAATGCCTTTAAATACGGCTTGTTGGTTCCACGGTTCGCCTACGCAGTAACCGTCGATCGTACCGGCTTCCATGGTTGATGGCATTTGAGGAGGGGGTGTAACCGATAGGTAAGTGTCGCCTGATATTTGGCCAACGTTACCCGATGCACCCGGGCCATAAAAACCAGGGTTGATTCCGCCAGCGGCTAACCAATAACGTAACTCATAGTTATGTGTCGACACAGGGAACACCATGCCCATGTTAAATGCCTTGCCTTTATCTTTGTAGCTTTCAATAACAGGCTTTAGGGCACTGGCACTAATGGGGTGAACAGGTTTACCGTTCTCGTGCGGGATGTTTTTCTTCATCTCTTTCCACACGTTATTAGAAACCGTAATCGCGTTACCGTTTAAATCCATGCTGAAGGCTGTCACGATGTGGGCTTTTGTGCCGTAACCAATGGTGGCACCCAAAGGTTGGCCCGCTAGCATATGCGCGCCGTCTAGTTTGCCGTCGATCACGCCATCTAAAAGTACCTTCCAGTTAGCTTGGGCTTCTAGTTTTACAAATAGGCCTTCGTCTTCGAAGTAACCGTTTTCATAGGCAACCGCAAGAGGCGCCATATCGGTCAGTTTGATAAAACCAAAAGTGAGTTCGTCTTTTTCAACATCTAGCTCAGAAAATGCCTGAGAACTAAAAGTAAGTGCGGCGACAGATGCGGTTGTTGTGACGACTGTTGAAACCTGTTTAACAATGGACGCGCACGAGTGCGATTTGAATCGGCTTAGCATGGTGAAACCTCGTTAAAAAAATAATGGAAAAACTATTTTGACTAATTCGGTTATCGCAAGCTTCTTGCCAATTCTATAATTTTAATGAATATGAAAATAAAAACCCTTTAAAATCATGAGTTTAAAATATATTTAAATCGTTCATGATATTTTTAATAAATATTTATGCTGCACTGTAATGGTGATCTTGTTTTTTTTCTGATTCAAAATAAATCGCATAATATTTTTTGGGGGGCCTTTTATTGTGCTTTTGTGAGTCTTTTTGGTGCGTGTGGTTGACGAGGATTGATTGCATGTGACAATTTTTGATGCGTATTTTGATGCGTATTTTGATCGTAAATCTCGGGATATTTTTGGCATGTATAACGTCTTATTAAGCGCGTACCCAGAAAATAAAATTGCTTTTTACTCAGGCCATGCTGTAGATAAAATGTGTGCCATCTAATCGGCTAGCGGCTAGGGACCTGTCTGCGTTGACTTCGCTCGGTGGGCAACCAGCCCGCCTTTCTCAGCCGCCTAAACCGGAAAACTTCCAAAAGCCAGAGATGCCGCGAGGTTAACCAGAGGCTCCCTAGGTGAATATTTGATGTTATTGCATGGTTTATCGCCGAGTGTCTGTAAGATAAGGCAAGCATTAAAAAAGGTTTTTGGGTAGAATCGCTTTAACTAAATTGTTTGTGTGGTGGTTTACTGTGTTTCTTTTGGCTCTACGGGTCACCCACAAATATTTGCAACCCTTACTAATACAGCATTTTGTAGGTATGACAATAATTATGCGTTTTTTAGCTTTTAAGACAGTTTTTCAGTATGTAACACTTATATGTTTAACATGGGCTTTAACAAGCTGTGGCGGCAGCGACGATGAGCCGGGCGGTGAGTTAACCGTGCCTACAGCTAGGTTGTCATCGTTTACGATCGAAGCATTTAATATTGATTTTGATCCATCTAACTTTGGGCCGTATGTTATTGAAGTGCCAAGTGATACTGAAACAATATCGTTTACCGCTCAGGCACAGGCTGAATTTACCTTGCGTTATGAGCTTGGCTTTGCAGTATCTGATCCGCGTTTTATTGCCCCTAGCTTAGATTCGCCCGATCGTTCGACAGAGTTTGACGCTGGTGTCACCACCTCAATTGACTTAAGCGATAGCCAAAGTGAAAACTTACTTCGTATTTCTGTTATTGGTGATGACAGCACCGTTGTCTCTCAATATAGTTTTAGTGTTCGCCGTTTAAGTGCTCAAGCTGCACTGTCTCAGCTCAATGTCTTTGTAGGGACAACATTACAAACGTTAACGCCTGAATTTAGTACGGATGAGTTTAACTACGCACTTGAAATACCCGCTACCAGCTGTGCTACAACATTAACAACGCGTGCGCCGTCTAATGCTACTCGCATTACTGTTAATGATAACGTCAATGCGTTTGGTGAAGCCCAAACGATATTAACACCCGTCGGTGAGACGTCTGTAGAAGTGGTGGTTGACAGTGAAGACGGCTCTTCTAGTAATACTTATACCCTTGTTTTAACTCGTCCAGAGCCAACCGAACTAGAGCGTCAAACGATCAGTACCCTGTCGGCGTTAAGTATAGAGGGGGCTACATTTGATTTTAATTGCACCACTACCCTTGTTGGTGCAACGGTTGGCGGTAATACATCAGGTGACGGTGAAGCGCCATTTACTGTGGAGCTTAATTACACGCCTGACGCCCTAGATGCAACTGTTGCACTTATTGAACAAGCGGTAGATACGCAAACCGGTGCACTTGATACCGTGAGCATCACGGCATTAACAAACAATGAAACGTTTGATTTACCCTTAGCGTTGGATCGAAACTTATATCAATTGCGTGTGACCCCGCAAACAGGCCCCCCTACTTTTTATAACATAGTCATTGATAGTGTAGAACGTAACCTCACAACAGTATCGACGCCTGAAGCTTTTCAACAAGCATTAACAAACGCACAGCCCAACGAAGAGATCCGAGTGACGCAAGGTGTTTTAAGCGCGGTATCGACAGACAGCGCGACTGACAGTGCTTATTTTTACTCGAATCAATCTGGTACTCAGCAGCAACCTATTTTTATTAGTGGCGAGCTTACAGGTGACGGTGCGACATTAACTGGTGAGGGTGATGATACTCGCGCCGTTTTGCAATTAGATGGTGATCATTGGGTTATTGCCAACCTTAATATTACTGGCGCTCAAACAGGCATACGTTTAAATGGCGCAGAGAATATTGTTGTTGAAAATATTAATGTAAATGAGACTGTCATGAACGGTGTTATTATTGAAAACGCCAGCAATAACAATCTTATTGTTCAATCGACGTTTAATACGCAAAGTACTGCTATTGTTGTCGGCTCTGATAGTGCAACGTGGCTCCCTGAATCTGGCGGTCAAGGTACATTAGCTGCCGATAATATGAATAATATTGTACGTGGCAATGTTTTTATGCGTGCGACTGACGCTCCTGTAATTGAGGTTAACGAGGGCGCGCAAAATACTATTATAGAGTTTAACCGTTTCACGCTTAGCGCACAGACTGCTTTACCTAATGCAGGTACCGCTATGGCTGTACAGGGCAATGATACGGTAATTAGATACAACTTTGTGATGCAAGAGGGCGGTGAAAACCCAAATGCTATTGTTCGTGTGACACCAGCAGCAACAGAGGGACTGGCTACTGAATACGGTCAAAATACACATGTTTATGCAAACCAAATTAAACAAGTTGCAAACCAAGTGTTTATTCAAGCAGATAATGGCTTAACCGTATTGACTGATAGCAATACGCGTGTTGATGGTGTTGCATTAACTTTTTCAGGTGACGCAGTCAATACTAGCGTCTTTAATACTCCTTTCTTTCGGTTGCAGCCCAGCGAAAATAACGAGGTTTGTATCACGCTTAATGTGGAAACATTTATTGCCAATACACAAGCGTGTAATGATCAAGACAATCAAGACTGGCGCATTGTATTAAATGCCGAAGGTTTTCTTGTGATTCAAAACCGAATTGATTTAGAGCGTGCTTTGTCTTTGAGTTCAGCGATTAATGCTAATCAGCCGTTTGGTGTTTTGGCTAGCCCCGAAAATGTTGGTTCACGTTTACAGGTTTGGGTCCCCGATTTTAGTTTGCAAAATATACGGTTTTTATCCCGTGAATCGATCCAATTTGGCTTTGTGACCGTGACGCAGAATAGCGATTTAGTCTTTGCCGCATCAAGCCTCGACCGCTTCTTCAATGAACCTAATTTTATTCTAGAGCACGATTAGTTCAAATAATAAAGTGTGTTGCCGCATACAATGTATGCGGCATTTTAGAATAACCTTAAAGGCATACGTGGTGTGCTCGCGCTGCCCTTTTTAGGGTTAAGCGTTCGTGGTTTTCCTTCATGAACAACGTATATCCTTTCAAAAATATGTGATAAAAGTGTGTGGCTATGCAGGCACTATCTAATGGTTACGTTACCTTCTGACTACATTCCCCTGAATACTTGAGTTTCAACCTTCAACCTAGGGAACCTCTGATTAAACTCGTGGTATCTCTGGCTTTCTGACAGCCCCTAAGGGCGAGTCCTAGAGCAGTCACTTGCGTTGTTGTCTTTTTTGCTAAGGGCTACGGCCATTAGCTACAAAAGACGCCTAGCCATATTAACCGCTCTAGGTCACGCAGACGCGCTACGAGGTTAATCAGAGGTTCCCTAGCGCATTTTGCAAAAATGACTCTGCACCTTTTTATTTAATGTCATGCATAAATCAATGTGTTTCTTATCTGTCTTTTGTCTTATTTTTGCTCAGTTGTGATCCTAATCTAGTACATTTTAAAATAAGTACTATACTCTATATCGCTTAATTACCTTGTTAGTTAACCACTAATAAAGTTGTTTTTAAGCTAACCAAAAATAATAATTAATATGATATCTCGGAGTATTACAATGGGTAACACAATAACGTTTAAACATAAAACACCTCTCTTACGCAAAGCGCTTTTAACCGTACTGGGTGCAGCGGCCATCATGCCTGCAGCCTCGTTTGCGGCATACCAATTAAACGATACTATCCAGGCTGAAGATTTTAATAGCAATAAATCATCGGGCGCACGCATCAACCAAGGCGTGGTCGATTATTTTAATGGCGGTAATTACGTTTGTTACGACGACGTTAACATGAACGGCGTAAACAGCCTTAAAATTAGCTATGCGCGCGACAGCCGTTTTGATCGCCCGTCGCGTTTAGGTATTTATATTGATAACCCTAGCGTGGGTTTAGTCAAAAACGCCTTTTTTGATATAGAAAACGAGAGATACCTAGCTGAAAAAAACACAAAAGGCACAGGTGGCTGGGGTACATTCAACACTATGGAAATAGGCTTTGACGCTGTTTCTGGTAGCCATACAGTATGCCTAGTGGGTATCACTGGTGGCGGTGTGGGTAATATTGATAAATTTACACTTAGCGCCGATAGCGCCAGCAATGACGGCCGTTTAAACTTTGCCTTTACCGAGCCAGCAATGGCACCGCCTGTCCGTAAAATTACTGCCCGTGGCAACGAGCTGTTATTTGACGGCCAAGTCGATTCTATTGCAGGCCCAAGCTTATTTTGGGGCAGTAACTTTGGTATTGGCGAGTTCTTCTACAACGAAGCCACCGTAAAAGCGTTTAAAAATAACTGGAATGCCGAGCTTATACGCGCCGCGATTGGCGTAGAAGAAAAAGCCGCGCCTAATATCCCAGAGAGTGGCGTAGGTATTTTAAGTGACTACTTTGGGCACCGTAAGCGCGCCTACGATGTAACCAACGCCGCCATCGAAAATGGCATGCATGTGATTGTCGATTGGCACTCGCACCATGCAGAAGATTACACCCAAGAAGCCGTCGAGTTTTTTGAAGACATCGCCACAAAGTACGGTGAGTACGATAACGTTATTTATGAAATTTATAACGAGCCACTGCGCGGTGTAAGCTGGAGCAATACCATCAAACCGTATGCTGAAACAGTGATTGCAGCGATACGTGCGATTGACCCAGATAACCTTATTATTGTGGGTACGCCTACATGGTCGCAAGATGTAGACGATGCCGCAGCTGACCCTATTGACGATGTGAACGTGGCGTACGCATTGCATTTCTATGCCGACACACACAGACAGAGCCTACGCGACAAAGCCAAGCGCGCGCTAGATGCTGGCATTCCCTTATTTGCCACCGAGTGGGGCACAACAGGTGCAAGCGGCGACGGCAGTGTTAACGCAACAGAAACCCAAAGATGGGCCGACTTTATGCGTGAAAACAACATCAGCCATGCAAACTGGGCTGTTTCTGATTTTCAGGCATCGTCTATGTTTACAGCGGGTGTATCTATTGATGGCGCATGGGGCGACGGCGACTTAACCGCCTCAGGTGAGCTAGCCAAAGATATTATTCAAAGCTGGGCCAGTAACGGCGGTTCAAACTCTTCTAGCAGCTCTTCAAGTTCTTCTAGCAGTAGCAGTAGCAGTAGCAGTTCTA
>CAKZUG010000113.1 GCA_937920545.1 uncultured Saccharophagus sp. | reverse complement strand
CTCATGACGGTGCAGGTTATACGCGTATTGGCACACCTAATTAATCACTACAAAGCATCAAAGGTTCCCTAGATATTACAAAACAATAAAAACTACCCAACCATAAACGGCGTAGAGTCATAAATGGCGTAGAGCTAAACTACGTTGTTAGGCGAAGCCGGCCACGCCTGACACATCAAAACGATAATATGTTAAGTTTGTTAATATATTGACGATATTGTTTCGATGACATACCGCTATTTACAAATGACTACCATTAAGAGCAACGACCATGCCTAATCGTTATACTGTTAGCCCCTCCATATATAAGTGCGTGTCACAATTATACGAAGGCAATGTGATTGCCTACCCAACTGAGGCTGTTTGGGGTTTAGGGTGCGACCCTTTTGATGAAGACGCCGTTAATAAAATACTCAATTTAAAAAACCGTAAAGCTGAAAAAGGCGTTATTTTGGTTGCAGGCCACATAGATCAATTTTATTTTTTATTAAAAGATCTAGACTGGAGTTTGCGTGAACGGCTATTTGCCACATGGCCTGGGCCAAACACATGGCTAGTCGAGCACAATAACCGCGTACCCTCTTGGATTTCGGGTAAGCATAGTACTGTTGCATTGCGTGTGAGTGAACACCCTGTTGTGCAGGCACTGTGTACAAAATTTGGTGGGCCTATTGTGTCCACATCTGCTAACCCGCAAGGTTTACCGGCTGCGACAAACGCAACCAAAGTACGTCAATATTTTAAACAGCACCCCGACATGCCCACCCTTAGCCAAGGGGTTGTCGGCGGTTTAACCAAACCCTCAACAATACGTGATTTAACAACAGGCACAGTATTAAGAGGGTAAACGAGATAAATATGAGCCAACCCAACAAAGAAGCCGTGAAAGCGTATTTGCTTTCTCTCCAAAATGATATTTGCCAAAAACTAGAGCAGGCCGACGTTAAGCAGCATTTTGAGCACGATAGCTGGATTCGCCCAGAAGGCGGCGGCGGTCAATCGCGCGTACTCACTAATGGCGATATCATCGAAAAAGGCGGCGTCAATTTTTCGCATGTATTTGGTCACCAAATGCCCGCCTCGGCCACCCAGCACCGGCCTGAGCTAGCTGGCCGTAAATTTGAAGCCATGGGGGTATCGTTAGTGATTCACCCTAACAACCCGTTTATCCCCACTAGCCACGCCAATGTGCGCTTTTTTATTGCCGAGAAAGAAGGCGAAGAACCCGTATGGTGGTTTGGTGGCGGCTATGATTTAACGCCGTATTATGGTTTTGACGAAGATTGCCAAAGCTGGCACCAAACCGCCAAAAATGCCTGCGCACCTTTTGGCGATGATGTTTACCCGCGTTATAAAAAATGGTGTGACGACTACTTTTACCTTAAACACCGAGATGAGCAGCGCGGTGTGGGCGGTTTATTTTTTGATGATCTAAACGAGCTAGGGTTTGAGCAAAGCTTTGCGCTCATGCAGGCTATTGGTAGCAGTTATATTGATGCCTACCTCCCCATTATTCATAAACGTAAAGACACGCCATTTACCCAAGCGCAAAAGGATTTTCAGCTTTATCGCCGTGGCCGCTATGTGGAGTTCAACTTGGTTTATGACAGGGGCACACTGTTTGGCTTACAAACGGGCGGGCGAACTGAATCTATTTTGATGTCGCTGCCACCTAACGTAAAGTGGGATTACAACTGGCAACCCGAAACAGGCACCCCCGAACACAAGCTGCATGATGACTATTTAAAGCCACGCGACTGGGTCTAGTTGCCCTTGTTTTAAAGAGTGTTTTAGGCCATGTTTTAGGTTATGTTTTACACCACCATGTTTTAGACCATATTGGTTCCACCTACCCAAAACTGGCTCTTATCCTAAAGAGCCAGTTATACTCTCCTCTTTATTTTTAACGTAAGTATTCAATATGACTCAGCATTATTTGGTAGTGGGTAACCCCATTGCACAATCTAAATCCCCCCAAATTCATCAAGCATTTGCCGAGCAAACCGGCGAATCGCTCACTTATACTAAATCGTTGGTTGAGTTAGATGGATTTAACGCCTTTGCTACGCAATTTTTTACACAAGAAAATAACCACGGCATGAATATCACTATGCCCTTTAAAGGCGACGCCCACGAATTTGCCGATGAACTCACCGATAATGCGCGCTTAGCCTGCGCGGTGAACACACTCATGAAGCAAGATAATGGCCGCATTATTGGCGAAAATACCGATGGTTTAGGGCTTGTTTGGCACATCACGCAGTATTTAAAGTGGGCGCTTAAAAACAAGAATGTATTGATTATTGGCGCGGGGGGTGCAGTGCGCGGTGTATTGTTGCCACTCCTTAATGAGAACCCCAGCAGTGTTTGGGTTGTCAACCGCACAGCCAGCAAAGCGACCGATTTAGCTAACGTTTTTAGCGAGTACGGCACAATTAAAGGCTCAGGCTTTGACACGCTACAAGCCACTCAAACACCTTTCGATGTTGTCATCAACGCCACCTCAACCAGCCTAACAGGTGACTTACCGCCTATACCCAATCACGTTATAGCAGCGCACACCTGCGTTTACGACATGGTATACGCCAACGAACCTACGCCTTTTATGGCGCACGCCAAAACATTAGGCGTCACGCAAACATCAGATGGTTTAGGCATGCTTGCGGGCCAAGCGGCGCAAAGTTTTAAACTATGGCGCAATGTGATGCCAGATACGGCACAAGTTATTAATGCACTACGCAAAAGCTAACGCAGGCGTTTTTTTGGGTTTTGAAATGCAGTTTGGATTGTTTGAGCTGCTGTTTAAGCTGTACGTTTGAGCTGTTGTTTGACTTGTTGTTTGAGTTTTAAGATGACAGTTATTGGCGCTAATACCACCACAATGCTTTTAGGCTCTATCCAAATAACACAGAGTTAACTATTATATTGTCTCTTACATATTGTTTCTTATTTTTTATCTAACGAGAAAAACATGGCCGTTGGCACTTTATACACCGTTTCAGCTCCTTCGGGGGCGGGCAAAACCAGCTTAGTAAAAGCACTAATAGACTCAACTGACGGCATTTTAGTGTCTGTCTCGCACACCACACGCCCTATGCGGCCCGGCGAGCAAGATGGTGTTAATTACCATTTTGTCACACATGACACATTTAACGCCATGGTAGGTGAGTCTGCTTTTTTAGAGCACGCGCAAGTATTTGATAACTTTTATGGCACATCAACAAAATGGGTAAAAGAAACCCTCGCAAAAGGCCACGATGTTATTTTAGAAATAGATTGGCAGGGCGCCCAGCAAGTGCGCAGGCTTATACCAGAAGCCAAAAGCCTCTTTATATTACCGCCATCGCGTGCTTGTTTACGTGAACGTTTAACCGGCCGCGGGCAAGACGATAAAAGCGTGATCGACGCACGCATGGCCGAAGCAAAAAATGAAATGTCGCACTTCCCCGAAGCCGACTTTGTTATTATTAACGATGACTTCGCACTGGCGCTGCGCGATTTGCAATCAATTATGCTAAGCGAACGCCTAACACTTGAAAAACAACGCATTAAACATCAAAGTTTATTAGAGAGTTTGTTGTCGTAAGTGCTTATATTACGTACACTATATTATTCATTGCATTAACCGGAAACTATTATGGCTCGTATTACAGTAGAAGATTGTTTAGATCACGTTGATAACCGTTTTGATTTAGTGATTGTGGGCAGCAAACGCGCACGTCAACTTGCCGTTAAAAACAAAGACCCGCTTGTCGATGTTGAAAACGATAAACCAACGGTTGTGGCGTTACGTGAAATTGAGCTAGGTTTAATTACCCCAGAGTTTTTGAAAGCACAAGACGAAGATCAAAACGACGCATTACTAGAGAGCTCTGAGCTAGACGCTTTGCAGCCACCTCAACAATCAGAGATATAACCCACACCTAATACGAGGACAGACCCACATTGCTGACAATAGATTCGTTAAGTCACCGCCTGTCCTCTTATTTAGACCCTAAACAGGTCAACAGTGTAAAACGCGCTTACTATTATGCCGAGCAAGCGCACACTGGTCAGTATCGCCGTAGCGGCGAACCCTACATTACCCACCCACTTGCTGTTGCCAACATACTGGCGTCGGTACATATGGATTACCAAAGCCTGATGTCGGCCATGCTGCACGACGTGATTGAAGATACAGGCATTCCCAAAGAAGCCATTATTGATCAATTTGGTGAAACCGTAGCCGATATTGTTGATGGCGTGAGTAAACTTGCAAAAATAGAATACGAGACCCAAGCCGAGAAGCAAGCCAAAAACTTTCAAAAAATGGCCTTGGCCATGGCGCAAGATTTACGCGTTATTGTGGTTAAACTATCTGATAGACTCCACAATATGCGCACACTGGGCGTTATGCCCCCCGAAAAAAAACGCCGCATAGCCACAGAAACACTCGAAATATATGCCCCCATTGCCCACCGCTTAGGCATGAATGAATGGCGCATAGAATTTGAAGACCGCAGCTTTGCCGCCATGCATCCGCTTAGAGCCTCGCGCTTACAAGCATCGCTTGGCGATGTTCGCGGTAACCGCAAAGCGCTTGTTGAAAAAATCCAATCATCTATTGATGCCCGGCTTGAGCGTGATGGCATCGACGCCCTTGTTATTGGCCGTGAAAAACACCTTTACAGCATTTACAAAAAAATGCGCAGCAAACATAAATCGTTTAAAGAGATTATGGATGTCTACGCATTTAGAATTATTGTGGAAGATATCGACCACTGTTACCGCGCCTTAGGCAGTATCCATAATCTTTACAAGCCGAAAGCGGGCGAATTTAAAGACTATATCGCCATCCCAAAAGAAAACGGCTATCAATCACTGCATACTGGCGTGATTGGCATGCGCGGGGTGCCCATCGAAGTGCAAATTCGCACCAAAGAGATGGACGAACTATCAAACACCGGCGTAGCAGCGCATTGGTTGTATAAGTCAGAAAACGGCAGCACGCCCACCTCAAAAAGTTTTGACCGCGCCAACCGCTGGACGCAACGCTTATTAGAAATACAGCAACACACACAAAACTCGGTCGAGTTTGTCGAAAACGTAAAAATCGACTTATTCCGGGACGAGGTTTATGTGTTTACGCCTAAGGGCGCGATTATTGAGCTACCATCGGGTTCTACGCCTATCGACTTTGCCTACGCCGTGCACACACAAGTGGGCAATACCTGCGTTGCATGCCGTATTAATGACCGCCCGGCGCCCTTATCGCAAGCGTTAGAGAGCGGTCAAAAAGTTAAAATTATTTGCTCAGAGTTATCACAGCCTAACCCAAACTGGCTTAACTTTGTGATTACCGCCAAAGCGCGCAGTGCCATTAGGCACTACCTAAAAACACAGCGCCATATGGAATCGATCGATTTAGGCAAACGCATGCTCAAGCAGGCGCTAGCAAATGTTGATATCCATATGGATGATCTAGATGAAGATCAGTATCACTATCTGTGCCAGCAAACTAACATGCCCGATACCGAATCACTGCTCGAAAATATCGGCTTTGGCAATATTGCCGCTTACGGCGTGGCTAAATTATTGCAACCAAACAGCAATACCGATTTTTGCTCGTTAGCGCCTATTGTGATCGAATCGTCTGACAGCTTGCTCATTAGCTTTGCACGCTGCTGCCGACCCATTCCTGGCGACCCTGTGGTCAGCCATATGAGCTCAGGCAAAGGGATTGTGGTACACAGAGAAAACTGTAAAAACTTAAATGATCTTATCAGTAAAAAAGAGAATACTTCGCCCACGCATTGGTCGCCCTCTGTTGCAGGCGAATTTATTTGTGAGCTACGCATAGAAGTACGCTCGGAGCGCGGTATTATTGCCTCTTTGGCGACGCGTATTGCTAGCAATCAAACCAGCATCGACGGGATTCACGTTGAAGAGCGCGATGCTGAAAACAGCGTGATTACACTCACTGTTGCCGTAAAAGACCGTATCCACCTTGCAAACGTGATGCGCTTAGTGCGTACCATGCGCTCGGTAACGCGCGTTTCTCGCCCTAAAAAATAACCTTAAAAGGAGGCTATGTGCCTAACCGTTCTATTGTGCATACCGATAATGCACCACAAGCTATTGGGACTTACTCTCAGGCTGTTAAAGTTGAAAACACCGTTTATTTGTCGGGCCAAATTCCATTAATCCCAGAAACAATGGAAATGGTTGAGGGCGGTTTTAAAGACCAAGCACGCCAAATGTTTAAAAACCTACGCGCTGTATGCGAAGAAGCGGGCGGTGACTTAGGCAGTATTGTAAAACTTAATTTATATCTTACCGATCTAGATAACTTCCCCTTGCTTAACGAAGTTATGACCGAGTTTTTTCAAGAGCCTTACCCAGCACGCGCAGCAATCGGTATAAGCCAACTGCCCAAAGCCGCTATGGTAGAAGCCGATGGCGTGGCGGTTGTTGCTTAATGAGCCTAGCTAGAGGCAAAACTTAAGGGTGAAAACTAAGAATAAAGTTTAAGTATAAAACTGAAGAATAAAAGCTAAGTATAAAACTTTAGTATAAAGCTTAAGACATCAGATAGGCCCTAACAAAAAGCAGCGTTATCGCTGCTTTTTAACATCAACACAAAATGCATCAATCACCTCTTTAAAGCCTTTTTTATAATCGGGGTATTTCAGCGTGTAGCCGCTGTCGAGTAATAAACGGTTATCGCAGCGCTTGCTGCCAATTGGCCTAACAGGTTGCCCCTCTGAGATAGGCTCTACGTCTATTTGTTGAGCCAACTGTTCATGCAGCCATGTTTTTACCGCACTGGCTTTTTCTGAGCATGCATCACTGCCTATAAGTGTTGGCAAAGACCAACCCTCATTGACAAACCGTTCAACCAAATAATTAATTATACCCGCGCAATCTTCAACATGAATGCGATTAGTGTAGTGCTCACCCCGTATTTGACCCTGCATAACACTTTTTAGCAAATGGTATCGCTTTGGGCCATATATACCTGAAAAGCGCAGGCAAGTAACAGAAGTGCCTAACTCGGCCAAGCTATGTGCAATCTGCTCGGCTTCTAACAAGCGTATGCCATTAAAGCGTGTAGGTAATGTTTTGCTGGTCTCATTGACATACTCACCGTTGTTTTGCGCGTACACACTTGTGCTTGTTATGTAAATAAGCTGATCGGGGTAATTTCCCGATATAGACCATAGTTTTTTTAAATCAGAAAGGCATTTTGGATAGGTAAAATTATACGCTTCGTCTGATCTTTCCTCAGGCGTTAGCGTAACTACTACAGTATTAAAATATTCTTTCGTTATTTGTTTTTGTATTTGCGAGTCAAACACACTGCCACAAATATGTCGCCACTGATCGGGTTGGGCGGCACTTGGCGAATTGCGTTGCGTACGAGAAAGAGCGGTTATTTTGAAACCCCGAGTGAACAGGTGTGTTGTACACAGTTGTGCAATTTCGCCATAACCGATAAACAATATTTTGTTGTTGA
>CAKZUG010000112.1 GCA_937920545.1 uncultured Saccharophagus sp. | reverse complement strand
AAACCAGGTTCTGTTAAGCCACATACTAAATTCACTTGTGAAGTGTATGTATTAAGTAAAGATGAAGGTTGTCGTCACAAACCTTTCTTCAACGGTTACCGTCCACAGTTTTACTTCCGTACAACGGATGTAACGGGTGCGTGTGAGCTTCCTGAAGGTGTTGAGATGGTTATGCCTGGTGACAACGTTCAAATGGTTGTAACATTGATTGTACCTATCGCGATGGAAGAAGGTTTACGCTTCGCTATCCGTGAAGGTGGCCGTACAGTAGGTGCGGGTGTTGTAGCTAAAATTATTGCTTAATATTTTTAGCTGAGGCTAGTTCGAAAGTGCTAGCCTCGTGTTTTATGTTAGTTAAAGGCCAGTAGTTCAATTGGTAGAGCGTCGGTCTCCAAAACCGAAAGTTGGGGGTTCGAGTCCCTCCTGGCCTGCCATTTTAGGGTTTTTTAACCCAGTTTATTGAGTGTTAAGTATGAACGCAGCGGTTGAAAAAGAGTTTCGTTTTGATTGGTTGAAATGGCTGGTTGTTGTTGCACTAGTTGTGGCTGGCACAGTTGGTAATGCTTATTTTTCAGAACAGTTGCTTATTGTACGCTCGATCGCATTGGTTGTTGTTGGTTTGGTTGCCGCCTACGTTGCTGTAAATACAGCAAAAGGGCACGCCTTTTGGGAGCTTTTGAAGGCTTCTCAGGTCGAGGTTCGACGTGTTGTGTGGCCGACAAGACAAGAAACAATGCAGACAACAATGCTTGTTTTAGTTGTTGTTATTATTACTGCATTGATTTTATGGGGTTTAGATTCCCTGCTTGGCTACGCATTTTCACTAATAATCGGTTAAGGTTCTATCATGGCAAAGCGTTGGTATGTAGTTCACGCCTATTCTGGTTACGAGAAAAAAGTTGCGTTAGCAATTAAAGAACGTATTGAATTGAATTCAATGGAGGAAGACTTTGGTGAGGTGTTAGTGCCTACTGAAGAAGTGGTCGAAATTCGTGGTGGTCAGAAAAGACGTTCTGAGCGCAAGTTTTTCCCAGGTTATGTTCTAGTTCAAATGGAGTTGACTGATGCTGCATGGCATTTGGTTAAAGAAACTCCTCGTGTAATGGGTTTTATCGGTGGTAAAGCTGACCAGCCCGCACCTATTACAGAGAAAGAAGCAGATTTAATTTTACAGCGCGTTGATGATTCTGCTGATAAGCCCAAACCAAAAACAGTGTTTGAGCCAGGTGAGATGGTGCGTGTTATTGATGGTCCGTTTAACGATTTTAATGGTGTGGTTGAAGAGGTTAATTACGAGAAAAGCCGCTTGCAAGTTGCAGTTCTCATCTTCGGTCGTTCAACACCCGTTGAATTAGAGTTTGGACAAGTCGAAAAGGTTTAATGCTTTTAATAATTCTGAATTGCCCCTTAATTGGGGCTTTTTGTATTGTGTTAGCGTTTTGTGTGAAAAAATATAGTGAAAAATCGGGGAGCCTAAGAAGACGTTAGCCGCGTTGGAGGTGACTTACCCAAAATACTCAATCAGGAGAGTAATCATGGCTAAAAAAGTAGAAGCTTATATCAAGTTGCAAGTTGCAGCTGGTAAAGCAAACCCAAGTCCACCCGTTGGTCCAGCTCTTGGTCAGCATGGTGTGAATATCATGGAATTCTGTAAGGCGTTCAATGCGCAAACTCAAAGCATTGAAGCGGGTGCTCCAGTACCTGTAGTGATCTCTGTGTACAGTGATCGTAGCTTTACGTTTGCAATGAAAACGCCACCTGCTTCTTTCTTGTTAAAGAAAGCTGCTGGTTTGAAATCAGGTTCTGGTCGTCCAAATACTGAGAAGGTTGGCAAGGTTTCACGTGCTCAGCTTGAAGAGATTGCGACAACTAAGATGCCAGATTTAACTGCTGGTGATATGGATGCTGCCGTTCGCACAATTGCGGGTTCAGCACGTTCTATGGGCTTGGAAACAGAGGGCGTATAAGATGCCAAAATTAAGTAAAAGACAAAAGTTAATCAACGAAAAGGTTGAGCCAGGTAACGTGTATAGCATTGAAGATGCTATCTCGATTTTGAAAGAAGTATCAAAAGTTAAGTTTTCTGAAACAGTTGATGTTGCTGTAAACTTAGGCATCGATCCACGTAAGTCAGATCAAGCTGTACGTGGCGCAACAAGTTTGCCGCATGGTACAGGTAACGATGTGCGTGTTGCTGTGTTTACTCAAGGCGCTAATGCTGAAGCCGCTAAAGAAGCGGGTGCTGAATTTGTTGGTATGGACGAATTAGCTGCTGAAGTGAAAGGCGGTATGATGGATTTTGACGTTGTTATCGCTGATCCAGCGGCAATGCGTATTGTTGGCCAGCTAGGTCAAGTGCTTGGCCCGCGTGGTCTAATGCCCAACCCAAAAACAGGTACAGTAACACCTAACGTTGCAGAAGCTGTTAAGAAAGCAAAAGCAGGTCAGGTTAGATATCGTGCTGACAAAGGTGGTATCATCCACGGCGGTATTGGTAAAGTGTCTTTTGATGCAAAAGCAATCAAAGAGAACTTAGAAGCATTATTAGTTGATTTGAAGAAAGCGAAACCCGCTTCCTCAAAAGGTATTTACCTACAAAAGATTTCTCTGAGCAGCACAATGGGCCCAGGCATTTCGGTAGATGTTTCAACTCTTGAGGTGTAAACCTCAAAAAAGTTAAGGGTTCGTCTTTTTTAAAGGCGAGCCGTTAAAGACCGTAGGTGTGGATTATCCGCTTAATAGAAATATCGCCTACGCAAACGGTGTGACCCGATTCAATTTATTGGATTTGATCACCGCAACGGATTTAAAAATAGCAATTTTTAAATCTTTCTTTCAAATCCAGGAGAAGTAACGTGGCTATTGGACTCGAAGACAAAAAGGCGATTGTCGCCGATGTTAACGATACAGCAGCAAACGCACTGTCACTGGTGGTAGCCGATGCCCGTGGGGTAACGGTTGGAGCGATGGATTCTTTGCGCAAGCAAGCTCGTGAAGCAGGTGTTGATTTACGTGTAGTACGTAACACACTAGCTAAGCGCGCTATTGAAGGAACCGAGTTCGAGTGTGTGAAAGATGCACTAGTAGGGCCAAGTATTTTTGGGTTTTCTATGGAAGATCCAGGTGCTGCTGCACGCCTTTTTAAAGATTTCGCTAAAGAACAAGGCGAATTCGACGTTAAGGCATTGTCTGTTGGCGGTAAGTTATTAGATGCAAGTCAGTTAGATATACTTGCAACATTACCAACATTAGAGCAAGCACTAGGTCAACTAGCCAGCGTAATGATCGCACCTGTCACCAAATTGGTACGTACTTTCAACGAAGTACCTACTAAAGTTACACGTGTTGTTGCAGCTGTTCGCGACGAAAAACAAGACGCAGCGTAAATTTTATTACGCGCTAAACTACTAAAAAATTAAATTGGAGATTGAGTAATGGCTCTATCTAAAGAAGATATCTTAAATGCAATTGCTGAAATGTCAGTAATGGATGTTGTTGAACTAGTTTCAGCAATGGAAGAAAAGTTCGGCGTATCTGCTGCTGCTGCTGTTGCGGTTGCTGCTCCTGCTGCTGATGCTGGCGCTGCTGCTGCTGAGCAAACTGAATTTGACGTTATTCTTGCCTCTATCGGCGACAAGAAAGTAAACGTTATTAAAGCAGTTCGTGGTTTAACAGGTCTTGGTCTTAAAGAAGCAAAAGAAATCGTTGATGGCGCACCTAAAGCTGTTAAAGAAGCTGTTTCGAAAGACGACGCTGAAGAAGCTAAAAAATTACTTGAAGAAGCTGGCGCAACTGTCGAGCTTAAGTAATTTGCCTGAAAAGAAGTCTTTTCTTCTTTCAGAAGGTCAAGGTCAGTCGGTGAAAACCGGCTGGCCTTTTCCCGTTTGCACAATGTGCAAATAAATAGAGTAATTCGTATATAAGCTTGAATCGCTACAAGCCGGTAAAAATAAGTCGGTAAGCCAACAAAGCTGAAAGTGCAACGCAAGCAATATGTTTCATCAATTTTTAAGCAAGAATGCTTAAAAGTTAGCCCCATTAGATATTTTGATCTGTGAACCAGCTGAGGAACACCGATGGCCTACTCATATACTGAGAAAAAACGTATTCGAAAAGACTTTGGAAGCTTATCCAATGTTATGGATGTGCCTTACCTTTTGGCAATTCAACTCGATTCCTATAGAAAATTTACGCAAGCTGATACCTCTGTCGAAAGTCGACGTGATATGGGTTTGCATGCTGCCTTTAAATCGATTTTCCCAATCGTTAGTTACTCAGGCAGCGCAGCGCTTGAGTATGTGAGCTATTCGCTGGGTAAGCCTGTTTTTGATGTTAAAGAATGTGTTTTACGTGGCGCGACATATGCAGTGCCGCTGCGTGTAAAAGTTCGCTTGATTATTTATGACAAAGATTCGTCAAGTAAAGCGATCAAAGACATCAAAGAGCAAGAAGTCTATATGGGTGAAATTCCCTTAATGACTGAAAACGGGACGTTTGTTGTTAATGGTACTGAGCGTGTTATCGTTTCTCAGCTTCACCGTTCGCCGGGTGTGTTTTTTGAGCACGACAAAGGTAAGACTCACTCATCTGGTAAATTGTTGTACTCAGCGCGTGTTATTCCTTACCGTGGCTCATGGTTGGATTTTGAATTTGATCCTAAAGATCTAGTGTTCGTACGTATCGATAGACGCCGTAAGTTACCAGCCTCTATTCTTTTACGTGCGCTTGGTTATACCACTGAACAAATGCTTGATATGTTTTTTGAAACAAGCAATTTCAAAATTAGCAATGGTTCTGATTTTAGTTTAGAGCTTGTTCCTGCTCGTTTACGTGGTGATGTCACTTCTTTTGAAATTAAAGACAATGACGGTAGCGTTATTGTTGAAGAAGGTCGTCGTATTACGGCACGCCATATTCGCCAGTTAGAAAAGTCTGGTGTGACTGAGCTTTCTGTGCCTGATGAATATTTACTTGGCCGCGCATTGGCCCGTGATATTATCAATAAAGATACAGGCGAAGTGATTCTTGCGTGTAATACAGAAATTACAGAAGAAGCGATCGCTGAGCTGGTTAAAGCTGGTATAGAAGAGTTTGAAACACTTTATACCAACGATCTTGATTGCGGTTCGTTTGTGTCGGATACCTTACGTGCAGACCCAAGTAAAACGCAGCTAGAAGCTTTGGTTGAAATTTACAGAATGATGCGCCCAGGCGAGCCACCTACAAAAGAGTCGGCTGAAGCCTTGTTCCAGAACTTATTCTTCAGTTCTGAGCGTTATGATTTGTCAGCTGTTGGTCGTATGAAATTTAACCGTCGCTTAGGTCACGAATCTGAAACAGGCGAAGGCACGTTATCAAACGAAGATATCGTGAGTGTTATGCGTACATTAATCGACATTCGAAACGGCAAAGGTACGGTCGATGATATCGATCACTTGGGTAACCGTCGTATTCGTTCTGTTGGTGAGATGGCTGAAAACCAATTCCGTGTTGGTTTAGTGCGTGTTGAGCGTGCAGTAAAAGAACGTTTGTCTATGGCAGAAAGCGAAGGTTTAATGCCGCAAGATCTCATTAACGCAAAGCCCGTTGCCGCTGCGGTTAAAGAGTTCTTTGGTTCGAGCCAACTTTCTCAGTTTATGGATCAGAACAACCCATTATCTGAAATTACGCATAAACGTCGTGTTTCTGCATTAGGCCCTGGTGGCTTGACGCGTGAGCGTGCTGGCTTTGAGGTGCGAGATGTGCATCCAACGCATTATGGTCGTGTTTGCCCAATTGAAACACCTGAAGGACCAAACATCGGTCTCATTAACTCACTTGCAACATATGCAAGAACAAACGACTACGGTTTTTTAGAAAGCCCGCATCGTAAAGTTATTGATGGCGTTGTAACAGACGAAATTGAATACCTTTCAGCAATTAACGAAGCGAAATACGTGATCGCGCAGGCATCTGCCGAGTTAGACGATAACGGTAAGTTAGTTGAAGAGCTTGTTTCGGTACGTTACCAAAACGAATTTACACTTAAATCTGTTGCCGATGTGCAATTTATGGATGTGTCGCCTCGTCAGGTAGTCTCAGTTGCAGCTTCGTTGATTCCATTCTTAGAGCACGATGATGCAAACCGTGCATTGATGGGTTCAAACATGCAGCGACAAGCTGTACCAACACTTAAGGCGCAAAAGCCGTTAGTGGGTACAGGCATGGAGCGAAATGTTGCTACTGATTCTGGTGTATGTGTTGTTGCCAATCGTGGCGGTGTTATCGAACGTGTTGATGCTGGTCGAATTGTTGTGCGTGTGCACGGCGATGAATTGCAAGCAGGCGAAGCCGGCGTTGATATTTACAACCTCACTAAATATACCCGCTCAAATCAAAATACCTGTATTAATCAGCGTCCAATAGTGCGTACTAACGATATTATCGCGCGTGGTGATATTTTAGCTGATGGCCCATCTGTTGATATGGGTGAGCTAGCTCTTGGCCAGAATATGCGTATTGCATTTATGCCTTGGAATGGTTACAACTTCGAAGATTCGATTCTTGTTTCTGAGCGTGTTGTGCAAGAGGATCGTTTTACTACTATCCATATTCAAGAGCTGACATGTATTGCTCGTGATACAAAGCTAGGCAGTGAAGAAATTTCTGCTGATATTCCTAATGTAGGTGAAAGTGCACTCTCTAAGTTAGATGAGTCTGGCATTGTTTACGTTGGTGCAGAAGTGATAGCTGGCGATATTCTTGTTGGTAAAGTCACACCAAAAGGTGAAACGCAGTTAACGCCAGAAGAAAAGTTACTACGTGCTATTTTTGGTGAAAAAGCGTCTGACGTTAAAGACACGTCATTACGCGTACCTTCAAGTGTGAAAGGTACCGTTATCGATGTGCAAGTTTTTACCCGTGACGGTTTAGAAAAAGATTCACGTGCACGTGAAATCGAAAAAGCACAGTTAGATCAAGTTCGTAAAGATCTTAACGAAGAGTACCGCATTGTTGAGGCGGCAACCCTTGAGCGTTTACGTGTTGCCATTGTCGGTAAAACGGCAATGACAGGTAAAGGCGTGGTTAAAGGCGAGCCTGTTACTGATGGCATGCTAAGTGCGTTAACTAAAGACGAATGGTTCAAAGTGCGCATGAATGACGATGAGCTAAACGAGCTTATCGATACAGCTGAAGTGGCACTTGAAGAGCGTCGTAAAGAGCTTGATGACCGTTTTGACGATAAAAAAGCCAAGTTATCAACCGGTGATGATTTAGCGCCTGGCGTACTTAAAATTGTTAAAGTGTATCTTGCGATTAAACGTCGTATTCAACCTGGCGATAAAATGGCGGGACGTCACGGTAACAAAGGTGTTATCTCGGTCATTATGCCTGTTGAAGACATGCCGTATGACGAAAAAGGTAACCCGATTGATATCGTGCTAAACCCACTGGGTGTTCCTTCTCGAATGAACGTAGGTCAGGTTTTAGAGATGCACCTTGGTTTAGCGGCTAAATCTTTGGGTGAACGCATTGATGAAATGCTTGAAGAGCAAAAAGCTATTGCTGATATTCGTAAATTTTTGCATGAAATTTACAATGAAATAGGTGAAAGCTACAAAGATGAAGATCTCGACTCGTTTACCGATGAAGAAATTCTAGAGCTAGCCGGTAACTTGCGTGAAGGTGTGCCAATGGCGACACGCGCATTTGACGGCGCAAAAGAGAAAGAGATTAAGCAGCTATTAACACTTGGCGGCATGGATGATTCTGGTCAAATGACTTTATTTGACGGTCGTTCAGGTGATCAATTCCAGCGTCCTGTGACAGTAGGGTATATGTATATCCTTAAACTTAACCACCTTGTTGATGACAAAATGCATGCTCGTTCTACGGGTTCATACAGCCTTGTTACGCAGCAGCCTTTGGGTGGTAAAGCGCAGTTTGGTGGTCAGCGATTTGGTGAAATGGAAGTGTGGGCGCTTGAGGCATACGGTGCAGCTTATACACTTCAAGAAATGCTGACAGTTAAATCGGATGATGTGGCGGGACGTACGAAGATGTATAAAAACATCGTCGACGGAGATCATAGAATGGAACCAGGTATGCCAGAATCCTTTAACGTACTTGTTAAAGAAATTCGCTCGCTTGGTATCAACATCGAATTAGAGCAAGAGTCGTAATTTAGGCTTGCTGCTATTGGCTTTTAAAAACGGTGGTGGGTCGCATTTTGTGCGGCTCACTGTGCATAAGCACCCACTGAGGGAAAAACGTTGAAAGACTTACTCAATCTCTTAAAAAATCAGGGTCCATCAGATGAATTTGATGGTATTCGTATTGGATTATCCTCACCTGACATGATTCGTTCATGGTCATACGGTGAAGTGAAAAAGCCAGAAACAATCAACTACAGAACCTTCAAGCCTGAACGTGAAGGGTTGTTCTGTGCCAAAATTTTTGGTCCAGTAAAAGATTACGAATGTCTATGCGGTAAATACAAGCGCATGAAGCATCGTGGTATTATTTGTGAAAAATGTGGCGTTGAAGTCACGCTGGCTAAAGTACGTCGTGATCGTATGGGTCACATTGAACTTGCTAGCCCTGTTGCACATATTTGGTTTTTGAAGTCGCTACCAAGTCGTATTGGCTTATTGTTAGATATGACTCTGCGCAGCATTGAGCGCGTATTGTATTTTGAAAGCTATGTTGTGACTGATCCAGGTATGACAACGCTTGAAAAAAGCCAGTTGTTGACCGACGAGCAGTACTTTGAAGCCATGGAAGAATTTGGCGACGAGTTTGATGCAAAAATGGGTGCTGAAGCGATTCAGATCTTGATGAAAGATATTGATCTTGAGCAAGAAGCGCAAAATATCCGCGAAGAGATCCCAACTACAAACTCAGAAACTAAAATCAAAAAGTTTTCTAAGCGCCTAAAGTTACTTGAAGCCTTTATACAGTCAGGTAATAAACCTGAATGGATGGTCTTAGAAGCACTGCCCATTTTGCCGCCCGATCTGCGTCCTTTAGTGCCGCTAGATGGTGGTCGTTTTGCCACATCTGATCTTAATGATTTGTACCGTCGTGTTATTAACCGTAATAACCGTTTAAAGCGTCTGCTTGATCTAAATGCGCCAGACATTATTGTGCGCAACGAAAAGCGTATGTTGCAAGAATCGGTTGATGCGTTACTAGATAACGGTCGTCGCGGTCGTGCTATTACAGGTTCTAACAAGCGCCCATTAAAATCACTTGCCGATATGATCAAAGGTAAGCAAGGTCGTTTCCGTCAGAACCTACTGGGTAAGCGTGTAGATTACTCGGGTCGTTCTGTTATTGTAACGGGTCCAACATTACGCTTGCATCAGTGTGGTCTGCCTAAAAAGATGGCACTTGAGCTATTTAAGCCGTTTATTTTTAGTAAGCTAGAATTGCGTGGTTTAGCGACTACAATTAAAGCCGCTAAAAAGATGGTTGAGCGTGAAGAGCCCATTGTTTGGGATATTCTAGACGAAGTGATTCGTGAGCATCCGGTGTTACTTAACCGTGCACCAACACTTCACAGATTGGGTATTCAAGCGTTTGAGCCTGTCCTTATTGAAGGTAAAGCGATTCAGTTGCACCCATTGGTTTGTGCAGCATACAACGCCGACTTCGATGGTGACCAAATGGCGGTACACGTACCGTTAACAATTGAAGCGCAACTTGAAGCGCGTGCGTTAATGATGTCTACAAACAACATCTTATCGCCAGCATCGGGTGAGCCAATTATTGTACCTTCTCAGGATGTTGTACTTGGCCTATATTGGATGACCCGTGAGCGCGTTAATGACAAAGGTGAAGGCATGGTCTTCTCTGATGTTCATGAAGTGTCACGTGCATACCATTCTAAGCAAGTAGGTTTGCAGGCCCGTGTTAAGGTTCGTATTCACGAAGTGATTATGGACGAAGACGGCGAGACAACTGAGCTAACATCTATTAAAGAGACGACTATTGGCCGTGTTTTACTTTGGGAGATTGTACCAAAAGGTATTCCTTTTGAGATGGTTGATAAGCCGATGGTTAAAAAAGCTATCTCTGCCGTTATTAATTTCTGTTACCGAATTGTGGGTCTTAAAGACACGGTGATATTTGCCGATCAATTAATGTATACCGGTTATGAGTACAGTACTAAATCGGGTTCATCTATTGGTGTTAACGATTTCGCTATTCCAGATAGTAAAGCGGGCTTGATTGAGCGTGCTGAAGGCGAAGTAAAAGAGATTGAAGCGCAATATGCTTCTGGTCTGGTAACACAAGGTGAAAAATACAACAAAGTTATCGATATCTGGTCGCGTGCGAACGACTTAGTGGCTAAATCGATGATGGAAGGTATTTCTAAAGAAACGGTTAAAAACAAAGACGGCGAAGATGAAGAGCAAGCCTCTTTTAACTCGGTCTTTATGTACGCTGATTCTGGCGCACGTGGTAGCCCTGCTCAGATTCGTCAGTTGGCGGGTATGCGTGGCCTAATGGCACGCCCAGATGGCTCTATTATTGAGACACCTATTACAGCAAACTTCCGTGAAGGCCTAAACGTACTTCAGTACTTTATTTCTACTCACGGTGCGCGTAAAGGTTTGGCGGATACCGCACTTAAAACAGCAAACTCGGGTTATTTGACACGTCGATTAGTGGATGTTGCGCAAGATGTTGTTATTACCATGCAAGATTGTGGTACTGACGAAGGTCTATTAATGACGCCTGTTATTGAAGGTGGCGACATTATTGAATCGCTAGGCGATCGTATCTTGGGTCGTATCGTGGCCAAAGATGTGATTCGTGCTAACAGCGACGAGATTTTAGTGCCGGCTGGTACCATGATCGACGAAAAATGGGTCGAGCGTGTTGAAAGCTTAAGTATTGATGAAGTGACTGTTCGTTCTGCCATTAGTTGTGTGGCCGATTTTGGTATATGTGTACAGTGTTACGGTCGTGACCTTGCGCGTGGACATAAAGCCAACGTAGGTGAAGCTATTGGTGTTATTGCGGCGCAGTCTATTGGTGAGCCGGGTACACAGTTAACCATGCGTACATTCCACATTGGTGGCGCGGCAAGTAGAGCCTCTGCGGTAGATAGCGTAGAAGTGAAGCAAGACGGTACAGTACGTTTACATAATATTAAAGTTGTAACACGCGTCACTGGCGAGCTTGTCGCTGTATCGCGTTCGGGTGAATTAGCCATTGCTGATGCATCGGGTCGTGAACGTGAGCGTTATAAGATTCCGTATGGTGCGGTAATTAATATTAAAGAAGGCGACGAAGTCAAAGGCGGTACTATTATCGCTAAATGGGATCCGCATACTCACCCCATCGTAACGGAAGTAGCGGGTCGTGTTGCCTTAGCCGGTATGGAAGATAATATCTCTGTTCGTCGACAAACAGACGAATTAACGGGTTTATCTTCTATTGAAGTACTTGATGCTGGTGAGCGTCCTTCGTCTGGTAAAGATTTAAAGCCGGCGGTGACGCTTGTTGATGCAGCCGGTAATGACTTGTTATTGGCTAACTCTGAGCAGCCGGCGCATTACCTATTACCAGGTAAAGCTATTTTTAATCTTAGCGATGGTGATGAAGTAGGCGTAGGTGATGTTATTGCACGTATTCCACAAGAAAGCTCGAAAACGCGTGATATTACGGGTGGTCTACCTCGCGTAGCCGACCTATTCGAAGCACGTAAACCAAAAGAGCCATCCATTCTTGCTGAAATATCGGGTACTGTATCATTTGGTAAAGAGACAAAAGGTAAGCGTCGCTTAGTGATTACACCTGCAAACGGTGAAGTACTAGAAGACGGTTCAACTCACTATGAAGTGCTGATCCCTAAGCATCGTCAATTGACTGTGTTTGAAGGTGAGACGGTTGCTAAAGGTGAGGTTGTATCAGACGGTCCAAGTAATCCGCATGATATTTTACGTCTTAAAGGCGTAGAGGCCTTAGCCAACTACATCACGAACGAAATTCAGGATGTATACCGCTTACAAGGTGTAAAAATTAACGATAAGCACGTTGAAGTGATCGTTAGGCAGATGCTAAGAAAAGTTGAAATTACCGGTATGGGTGATTCAAGTTTTGTGAAAGGTGAGCAGGTTGAGTTTGCTGCAGTTGTTGCAGAAAACGAAAAACTACGCATCGATCAGCGTCAGCCAGCACGATATGAGCGTCAGCTATTAGGTATTACTAAAGCGTCACTTGCAACAGAGTCGTTTATTTCGGCGGCATCGTTCCAAGAGACAACGCGCGTACTGACAGAAGCTTCTGTAACAGGTAAGTTGGATACACTACGTGGTCTTAAAGAGAACGTGGTTGTAGGTCGTTTGATTCCTGCTGGTACGGGTCTGTCTTATCATGCCGAACGTCGTCGTGTCAGAGAGCAGAATAAGCAAGCAAAAGTGGCTAAAAGCACTGATGTGAGTGCAGAAGAGATCGAAGCAGCATTAACGCAAGCGTTAAAGTTAAGCTAAGCATAAGCTGTTAAAGCCTGTGTAAGCAGGCTAAAAAAAGAGTTTATAGCCAAACAAGTTACAATATACTTGTTTGGTTTATTGACGTAAGTGGGTGGTATCTATACAATGCGCCTCCCACATAGTGTGGCGGGGATCTTCCCCTTTTTATTATAAGGCTATATTTTTTAGCCGTTTTGAATTTGGAGTTATATTTCATGGCAACGATCAACCAATTGGTTCGTAAGCCGAGAAAGCGCAAGGTTCAAAAGAGCGACGTTCCTGCATTGCAGGCCTGTCCTCAACGCCGTGGTGTTTGTACTCGTGTTTATACTACAACACCTAAAAAGCCAAACTCAGCACTGCGTAAAGTTTGCCGTGTGCGTTTGACAAATGGTTTTGAGGTTACATCGTATATCGGTGGTGAAGGTCACAACTTGCAAGAGCATAGTGTTGTACTTATCCGTGGCGGTCGTGTAAAAGATTTGCCTGGTGTGCGTTATCACACTGTTCGTGGTTCTTTGGATACATCCGGTGTTAGCGATCGTAAGCAAGGTCGTTCTAAATACGGTACCAAACGTCCTAAGTAAGCTTTGCTTGCTTAAGCGTTTATGCGTTTTTTTGTTAGAACCAGTAAGGCCAAGCGTTTTCCCAGAGTTTGCTTTGTGAGAGTCTTGGACAAAACCTGAATATTTTGTGCGCATTTTGTGCGTGCATATTGGAATTTACTATGCCTAGAAGAAGAGTCGTCGCAAAACGCGACGTATTACCCGATCCTAAATTTGGTAATGTGACATTAGCGAAATTTATGAACCACGTGATGGTTAGCGGCAAGAAATCTGTTGCTGAAAAAATTGTCTACGGTGCATTAGATATCGTTCAACAAAAGCTAAATAAAGATCCTTTAGAAGTTTTTGATGAAGCACTCGAAAATATAGCACCTATGGTTGAGGTTAAGTCTCGCCGTGTTGGTGGTGCAACATACCAAGTACCTGTTGAAGTTCGACCTTCACGCCGTACAGCTTTGGCTATGCGTTGGTTAGTTGAGTACTCTCGCGGTCGCGGTGAGAAGTCAATGCCACAGCGTTTAGCAGGTGAGCTTATGGATGCTTCAACAAGCAAAGGCGGTGCGGTTAAGAAACGTGAAGACGTTCACCGTATGGCAGATGCGAACAAGGCGTTCTCGCACTTTCGTTTCTAAGTTTTGTTTGTTAAGTACTATCTTAAAAGGCAGCGTAAGCTGCCTTTTTGCCGTTTGGCGGTAATGAAATTAAAGCAGTGCCTCAAAATTGTTTGGGAATATATGCTGTAAGCAGAATCTATTATTATGTCGTAATAGATAGCGTCAACAATGTATCGTCAATGACATAGTGTCAAAAATTTTGTGTAAATCTACCCCTTAATAAAAAATTGGATGTGACCCGTGGCCCGTAAAACCCCTATAAACCGTTATCGTAATATTGGTATTTGTGCGCACGTCGATGCTGGTAAAACCACCACGACCGAGCGTGTTTTATTTTATACAGGCTTATCGCATAAAATAGGTGAGGTGCACGACGGCGCGGCAACCATGGATTGGATGGAGCAAGAGCAAGAGCGTGGTATCACCATTACATCTGCGGCCACTACCTGTTTCTGGCAGGGAATGGATAAGCAGTTTGATCAGCACCGAGTGAATATTATCGATACGCCAGGTCACGTGGATTTCACCATTGAAGTAGAGCGATCTCTACGTGTTTTAGATGGCGCTGTAGTCGTGTTATGTGGTTCATCTGGTGTGCAGCCGCAAACCGAAACAGTATGGCGTCAAGCAAATAAATACGCTGTGCCGCGGTTAGTGTTCGTCAATAAAATGGATCGGACAGGCGCTGATTTTTTATCTGTTGTATCTCAACTTGAAGAGCGCCTTGGTGCTGTGCCTGTACCACTACAAATGACAATCGGTTCAGAAGAAGATTTTAAAGGTGTTGTCGACCTGATTAAAATGAAAACCATTTTATGGAATGATGAGGATTTGGGCCTGACGTTCGAATACGCTGATATTCCGGAAGAAATGCAAGATGAGTGCGAGCTCATGCGTGAAAATCTCATTGAGGCTGCTGCTGAAGCTGATGACGCTATCATGGATAAATACCTAGAAGGCGAAACACTCACAGAGGATGAAATTAAAGCTGGCCTACGCAAACGTACGCTTGCTAACGAGATTGTGCCTGTATTGGGTGGCTCAGCTTTTAAAAATAAAGGTGTGCAGGCGGTGCTTGATGCGGTTGTAGAATATTTACCTGCGCCAACAGAAGTAAAGGCGATCGAAGGTACGCTTGATGATGGTGAGACGCCTGATACCCGAAAAGCTGACGACGATGCACCCTTTGCTGCGCTAGCGTTTAAAATTGCGACCGATCCCTTTGTTGGTACATTAACCTTCTTTAGGGTTTACTCGGGTAAGCTCGAAACAGGCATGGCGGTATGGAACTCTGTAAAAGGTAAGCGTGAGCGTATTGGTCGTATGGTGCAAATGCACTCAAACAATCGCGAAGAGATTAAAGAGGTTTGGGCGGGTGATATTGCCGCAGCCATTGGTTTAAAAGATGTTACAACGGGCGATACTTTGTGTACCGAAAAGCCCAAAATCATACTGGAGCGTATGGATTTTCCTGAACCTGTTATATCGGTAGCCGTTGAGCCGCGCTCACAAGCAGATCAAGATAAAATGCTTGTGGCATTAGGGAAACTTGCCCAAGAAGACCCTTCGTTTAAGGTTAAAACCAACGAAGAAACCGGGCAGATGATTATTTCTGGTATGGGTGAATTGCATCTTGATATTTTAGTTGAGCGCATGCGTCGTGAGTTTAAAGTGGATGCCAATGTGGGTAAGCCTCAAGTGGCATATCGCGAGCGTATTACTAAAATGGCGGATATCGAGCAAAAGTTTGTACGGCAGTCGGGCGGTAAAGGCCAGTATGCGCACGTTAAAATTAAATTTGAGCCAGCAGAAGATCAAAACGCGGAAGGTCTTGAATTTGTCAATGACATAACAGGCGGCGCTATCCCTAAAGAGTTTTTCCTCGCGATTGAAAAAGGGATTACCGATCAGATGAAAAACGGTGTCACAGCTGGTTATCCAATGCTTGGGTTAAAAGCGACGTTGTATGATGGCTCGTCTCACGATGTAGACTCAAGTGAGATGGCCTTTAAGGCAGCATCAAGCTTGGCAACGCGCGACCTTGCTGATGAGGGTGGTGCTGTTATTTTAGAGCCAATGATGGATGTGGAAGTTGTTACGCCAGAAGAAAATATGGGTGATGTGGTTGGTGATCTCAATCGTCGAGGTGGCGTTATTCAGGGGATGGGTGATGGTCCAATGGGCAAAACTATTTCTGCGCATGTGCCACTGGGTAATATGTTTGGTTATGCAACACATTTGCGTTCAGCTTCACAAGGCCGTGCAACGTATACAATGGAGTTCTTAGAGTATGCGGTGGCGTCAAAGCAAGTGACCGACGAAATTATGAGCCGTTACGGTCGATAATAATATCGTTGATGTTCTCTCGGTTTAGCTAAAGGTGGTCAATAGTAAGGTAGCGCTATTGATCACCTTTTTTATTGGTTATGATCAATAGCGTGAGCTGATTTTATATTTAAAATATTTATTTCATCGTGTTTTTGTAGTCAGAAATAGATGTGTTTAACGTGTTTATTAATGAGTTGTGTGACGGTAAAAAATAAATATTAATACCCAGTAAAACAAATAAGCATGCCGTCGTCGATTTGTTTTTAATGTCAAATAATTTAAGCGCAGTTCCAAATGATCGTTTAATGCGTGCTCCGCTAAAATCTACTGCGTAAAGTTCATCTAGCACCAAGTGCGTTAAAAAACCTAAGCCAATAAATAGGCCAATCAACCAACTTAAGTGTTTATCTGTGTTGAGGTAGTGTGTTGCATTTACGCCGACACAAACACATAGTAATCCCATGAGTACTGAGTGGCAGCCGCCACGATGAACGGTTAGCTTTTCAAAAATATAGCGAATAAAGGTGTTTAATATAATATAGGCTATAACGACTGCCGCCCATAAGTAAGGAAGTGTGTACTTGCCCGATAAAAAGACAAATACGCCCAAGCATACAGCAATGGATAGTAGGCCAAACATAATGGACAAGCTGTGTGAGTTGTCAGAATCAATGTCGGGTAAAATACCTCCAAGGGAGCCTGCAAGCCAGCAATAAATGGCTTCAGGAATAGTTAAGATATGCAGTTCAAGAAAAACGCTGCTTGCGATTCCGCTTATAATTGTGGACGCCTGAATATGTGTTTTAAAATTAGCCATTAGATGCTCTGATGAGTTAATGGGAATATTTTAAAAGATCTTTGATTAAATTCATATTAATCTTATTTTTTATTACGTTTTATGTTGTTGTAGATATCAGATCATAGTCTTATGTTGGCAAGCGTTACAGTCTCTACACTATTTTTATTGGTGGGTGCCTTTTAAAAATCCGGTTAAAAGTGACAGGCTGTATATATTTCGTATTACGGTTGGTGCGCGGCGGCGTGCCCTTATATTAATGGCGTAATAATTACGATTTAATTATTGTTTTAATTGCTGTTTAAGTTATTGGGTGGAGTGTTAATTTTTTTACAGTACGAAAGAGATGTTTGTATTAACCCTTGTTATATGTTTGTAACAAAGGTTAATACAAGTTACTTATTTTCTAAGTAATATCATTGTGTCATCGGCGGGTGTCTTTGTATAAATACCATATACTTGTTGTAATTTTTTAGGGCTATTCATTAAGGATCGTACCCTTTCATTTGTGGTGCTGGCAGATAATCCTTGTTTTTTAGACCAGAAAAGATTGGGTTCAGAAAATTCAAAAGACCAAAAGTAGTGCCATATTGCCGCTTCATGTTTTTGTGCTATTTTCTGTGGGCCAAAATACCAAGGTAATAATTCTGCATAAGCGGTTTGGTTCAGTAGTTTAGTGTTGATGTCGCCTGAAAAAGGCGTGCTAGCGACCGCACTGGTAGTGTAAGTTTCAATGGCGACACCTGCGAGGCTTAGTTTTTTTACTATCTTTCGTGCGCGCTCTCCTACCCAATCATTATTCAAAAATCTTTTTTTGCCATTCGACGCGTATGGGTCTAGTAATGCGATGCGTTTAGGTTGCAAGGCCGGATATTTTAACGTGCTATTAAAAAGGCTGTTGCTTATTGTGAGAGCTAATTGATGTCCTAATGAGTGGCCAGCTAGCCTGAGTTCTGATCCATTAAAATCACTCATATTAGAGATGATTTCGGTTGTTAGAAGTTCGGTCACAGAATGCTTTATGTTGCTAGATTGGTAGCCGTTGGATGAGCTTAACCATCGCATTGCTTTATTGCCATTTGCAGTCCAAATTTTTGCTTCAGCATCCAGTAATTCAGGTTCGTCAGCAAATTGATCCCAGTATAAGATGCCGATATTCCAGCCTTTAACTCTCCATGGTAGCGCTGTGTCAATGTTGGGGCCCTCGTAAATGTTGGCGCTAAATGTTGATCGCCTTTTTGAGCTAACGGTAGAAGGTTGCCAGCCGTGAATGAAAATAACGGTTGGCTTGTCTTTTTGATAAAAGCGGTTAAGTTGGTTTGGTATCGCTTTTTCACACTTCCCATTAGTACCATACCAATACAGCCCATAATCAAGAGATTGGTAAAAATCATCTTTAAAACAGTTGGCGTAAGCAAAGCTAGTTGTGAGTGTTCCTGTTACTATAAATAAAATAACAATTAAGCTCTTTTTTATGTTCGTCATAAATCCTCTAATAATTAATGTTAATTTATGTGTTGCTACGCATATTTAATGCCATTATATAAATAACAAGTAAATAAAAATAATTATCTGTGCTAATTCTCTATTTGGCATTCCTTGGGTTTTGCTGGCTTACCCAATAAGTCATGTGTGTTGCACGTTCAGCACATAGTAGAGGTGTTAGATGGCATCATTTAATGCTTATTTTTATCGCTTCTTTCTGTAGATCTTACAAAAGGTGTAAAAATTGACTGTTGTTCCCCGTTCATCCTCTTATCATCCAGCCTCCCTCGCTGTCTTTGAGTAAGATGCGGTAATGTATGCGTATTCATGTTTTGGTGTGCCGATTGCCCGCTGTATTTAAGTTAGTAATTCATTTAAATAACCAATAAAAGGAAGAGTGTAATGAGTGCGTCACTTTATAACGATTTTTGAACGGGGTTAGATAGTGATAATATCGTTATGGCGAATGTGGATGGCTCAGGTGAACATGGTGAGCTAATATATGCGCACATTGATGAGTAAGAAGCTCGTCACTTATGGGTTTACACAAAAAAAGATAACAAGTTAGTAGATAGCAGTTTGGCTGTATGGCAATTTTATTATGGCGGTTATCATTTTTTTGTTAGCTTAAAGGAAAGGTTTGTTAACGGGTTAAGTGAAGATACAAAGGCTACATTTTGGCGTGACCCTATAGAGGTTTAGTTTGAGTGCGTCCTCGCAGATAGGCGCTTAATTATGCTGCATTTAAGGTGAATAGCGCAGAGGTGTGGGAGAGGGATGTAACATTTAACGTGGTATTAAAGTTTGCATTTAACTCAATGATTTATGATCCTCGGGTGGTGGGTACTTATGGTTTAATATCATAAAAAATAAGTTGTTGTGTTGTGACTACTCTATAGGCCATTTTAGTGTTTAGGGTTAATGTTTAGCGCGTGATAAATTAAAATGAAATCTATCATTTGCTGTCTCCCTACGTAATGCATGTAGTATAAGGAAGGCAGCAAAATGACAGTATTGTTCATATATAAGAGTAACGAATTTAAGGTGAGACGGCTGCTACCCTGATTAATTCCCATCGAGCATTTCTATTGCTACCCGGTCTGTTACTTGTTACGTTAATTAAGTTGTTGTTGTCGATTTGTAAAAATCGATTAATGTTTTTAGATCGAATTGAGTAAACATCTTCGCTTATCTCAATAATGTCGAACGTTTTATCTGCATCGTTCCTTGGTGTTAGGTCGGTTATGATAATATCGTTTTCGCTAGCTGAAGTGCGCAAGATTCCTGTGCCAATGCCGAACTCTTTTCTAATATCAATATTGTAATATTGGCCTTGCTTTATGAATTGCCATTGCTTATCGAAGCCAGTCTGTGACTGACTGCTGCTAAGGGTACGATTGTTGCCGTCGAGGTATAATCCAGTTTCTATGTTCCTTATTTTATACCAGCTGCCTGATATATCGGTAGGAGAGGTGATGCTGGTTAAGCGCACTTCAACTTTGGCGGCCATAAAAGATTCAAGTTCTAATTGAATGTTAGCTAGTGATCTATTGCTTCGTGTTCCAGTTTGTGTGGTGGCGGCTATCCAGCGACCAGGAGTTACACTGTTAAACTCTGTTAATGTATTGGCGTCGGATTCGAGTTGGGTGAGCCGAGTTCGTCTAACTTGTCTGCTTCCGGCAATGGATCTTCTTGTACTGCCATAAGTAGCATTGGCGCGATTGTCAATCCAGCCTCCATTGCGCTCATTTGTTCTATAGTTTGAATCCATTTCTTTTAATTGGTTAAAGCCGCTCTGGTTGCGCCCATAGGCAATAATTCTATATTCATAGGGCGTGTTTGGCTGAACGGGTAATGTCATGCGTATATTGACCGGTTCATTTCTCGCGGCATAACCTGGTCTGTGGCTATAGTTAGACAGCAACGCATTGAAGGTTCTTGGGTTGCTTGTGTTTGGTGTAGAGAATACTGCATCAATAACGTTTGAATTTTGAGTGTTGAGATTGCTGGTGTAGCGGTATCGCTCTTCACCTACCATAGTATCAAGAATGCCTAGCGCGATACGTTGCGGTGAATATAAACGGCCTATTGATCCATTGCCCCATTGATTAATTTGCCTCACACCTCGTTCATATGCCATTCTTGCAAGACGAACCATAAATGCTGCGCCATGTGACGTGCCAACATTGACAATGACGCCGGAAGAGAAATTAGTAAATAGCCAAAACTCATGTACTTCAATGGGTGTACCACGTTTAAAGTTAGGGTTGTCCTGAAAGGGTTTAACCGCATTATCATACCAAGCAATAGGGTCTAAGCCGCCTAATCCTCCTTCAAGCCGATTAAAAAACGGGTAGTATGAAACACCAAAAAAATCGTAATCGACATCATTTTCTTGTGCCCAATCTATAAATCTGTTGCCAAAGGATGTGATCGCAGTGCCAGTATAGTCGAGCCTTGGCGAACCATTTTGTGTTGCTGCAAATGTAGCCTCACGAAAGTGTACGCCCACTGTTGCGTTTGGTAATACAGATTTCACGGCGTTAAGCGTTCTGCGGTAATGATCAAAGAATTCTGTAGCTGTTCCTGCCCAGTGTCCTGGTGTGTCAATTTCAGAGCCTACTCTAAAGCGCCATTGCGCTACAGTTGTTGCACCAAATTCATCAACTAACCTTTGTACGGTTGCCTCAATGAATTCTGACCAAGTGTTGGGTCTGTCGGGTGGTATGGCGTTGCCATACGTTTCTATTTCAGTTGACTTTAAAAAATTAATACCATCTGGCGAGTCTACCAATGTGTAGTCGTTTTGAAAATCCCAGGGAGGGTTGTCTAATACAATTTGGTTAACGCGAATCCCGTTTTCTCTATATTCTCTAATTTTTTCAATAAGTTGATTGAAGTCAAAATCATCATTGTTATTTTCTCGAGAGTAAAGGTCACCAGAAAAATCTTTAGTTGGCGTGCCTTCAATATTTGTTCTCCAGCCCCCCAGAGTACGAATGAAATTTAACTTTCTTTGTTCGCCTCTAAACTCGCCTTGTGTTTCTACCCTACCTGAAAATATTTTATTTTCTACGCCCCAGAAGTTGAATATTTTTCCTCTGTGATTATCAATATCCGCATAGTTGACAGAGAGTGTGGATTGAGAGTGGCAAATTGATGAGAGGAAAATGAGACCCATCGATATACCCAATGCGGCAGAACGCCTTATCGTTTTTTTCATGTTTCACCTATGTTTAATTATTATTATTTTTTTATGTTAATTTCACTTTTAATTATGCGTTAAAGTAAAACTACATATTACAACTTAGCAACAAATAAAGTGTGGTGCAATATTTGATCAGGTTGATTTAACCGGTATACATAAAAGAAATAAATATAGATGTTGCAAAAAAAGTAGGATGCAGTACTAAAGTTGTGGTCAGAGGAGGGGGTATATAAATATATTAAGCAATAATAAATATGGTGAGTTGAAATACACAACTAAAGTAATATTTTAACGTTTTATTGTTATTGTGTAACATTTTTATCACGTAGTAATATGTTACTGCGGCAGCTGAAAAGAATGCCCCTGCGTATGTGGCACGCTGTCAATATATCCCTATACGCTCTGCGTCGGTATCCTGCCTCCGATGGCCTCTATTCTTTCTTTGTGTCTTGTTACTATTTTAAATATGCTTATGATTTTCGCCTATGACTTGAATTCAGGTGAAATGATTTTTAGTGCCATGCAAATAATTGCCAGTACAAGAAAGTTTATCTTGCATTGGAAAAATCTTATTCTTCCTCAAGCGCCGATCGTGTGGCTTGTAACGTGGGGTAGTCGACGTATCCTTTTGTGCCAGCCGCATAATATGTCTCGTCGTTATCCTTATTGTGCGGCCCGTTATTTTTAATGCGCTCGGTTAAATCTGGATTAGCTAAATATAAACGTCCAAACGTCACTGCATCGGCTTGGTCTTTATCTATCCATTCGCTAGCTTCTTCCGGCGAAAATTCGCCATTGGCAATAAAAAATCCATCGAATGATTTACGCATCTTGAGAAGCAATTGACTGCCTTCATCTATGTTGTCAATACCACTGGTGTATTTATTTGGGCGAATCACATGCAGGTAAGCCAAGTTCTTGCCATTGAGTGCATTGGCTAATGCTGTATATGTTTTTTCAGGGGTTTCATCTGAGCTGCCACCCGCGCCACCATAGGGTGATAGACGAATGCCGACATGCTCTGCACCAATGGTATCTATGAGTATGTCAATTATTTCAATAACTAAACGTATGCGGTTCTCAATGCTGCCACCATATTTGTCGCTGCGCTTATTAACAGATGAACGAATAAACTGGTCAAGTAAATAACCGTTACCAGTGTGTAATTCAACACCATCAAAGCCTGCTTTTTTAGCATTCAATGCAGCTTTCTTGTAGGTTTGCTTTAGTGAATCTATCTCGTCTAGGGTGAGTGCTTTTGCTTCAGGGTGAGGAACAGTTGGACCGTCTTCGAGTAAATCACCGACAAATGCTTCACCTTCAGGTTGGTAGTCGCTAGATGAAACAGGCGCGTTATTATCGGGTTGAAAAACATTGTGCGAGATAGCGCCCACATGCCATAACTGACAAAAAATACGCCCTCCATGTGTGTACAGCTTGCGTGACTGTTTGCCAGCTTTTTATTTGGGCATCACTGTGTATGCCGGGTGTCCATGCGTAGCCTTGGCCTTGTTGGCTAATTTGTGTAGCTTCAGAAATAATTAAGCCTGCATTTGCACGTTGTGTGTAATATAAGGCATGTAAGGCTGTTTGTGTGTTTTCTGGATGGATAGATCTTGAGCGTGTTAGTGGAGCCATAAAAATACGGTTTTTAACCGGGATGTTGCCAACGTTTGTTGGCGTAAATAAACTTTTATGTTTGGTTTTTTTATTGTCGTGATCAAATAACATATTATTTATTCCTTATTTAATTGGTTATACTGCAATCATGATTGTTTTAACATTGATGAATTCGGTAATACCAAAACCGCCATGCTCTCTGCCATAACCGCTTTGTTTTACGCCACCAAATGGGAGGTTAGGTTGCGCCAGCCCATAACCGTTAATATTTACCATGCCAGTATCAAAGTGTTTGGTTGCAATATTTAAGGCTGCATCAACATCTTTTGAAAAGATGCCTCCGCCGAGTCCGTAGCGGCTATCATTGGCAATACGCAAGGCATCATCGTTATCTTTTGCTTTTATCAGTGAGGCAACAGGGCCGAATAGCTCATCATCGTAGGCGGGCATGCCTGGTGATATATTTTCTAGAATACTAGGTGGATAGAAAAATCCTTGTCGTTGTTCTGGCTTACCGCCACAAACAACCTTAGCGCCTTTTTCTACAGATTCTTCAACCTGCTCATGCAATGTCTTAAGTAAATCTTCACGCGCCATGGGACCAAGATCGGTTTTATCATTATTGGGGTCGCCTACATGCAATTTCGACATGGCTTGTTTAAAGCCTTCTTTAAAAGTGTTGTAGTTTTTCTCTGTCACAATAAAGCGTTTTGCTGATACGCAGGTTTCGCCGTTATTAATGACTCGGCCTTTAACGCAGGCTTCAATAGCTTTTTCTATATCGGCATCATCAAGCACGATGAAAGCATCGTTGCTGCCTAACTCTAATACAGTTTTTTTAGATAGCGCAGCGGCTTTCTCTGCGACTTTTTTACCAATACCATCACTACCCGTAAAAGAAATACCTTGTATGCTTGGGTGCACAATGAGTTCACTGGCCGTTTCTCCATCGATGAGTAGCGATTGGTATATGAATGGATCAAAACCCGCTTCTTCGTACATTTCTTGTATTTTGGTGGCCATGCCAAATACGTTTGATGCGTGCTTCATAACGGTTGTGTTACCAGCAACGACATTGGTTATGCTGTAACGTATGACTTGATATAGTGGGAAGTTCCATGGTTGTATACCCAGAATAACACCCAGTGGTTCGAATACGACTTTCGCATAGCCTTGCTCATAATCTCGGTCTTGCGGTTGCAACTCTTTGGCGGCTTCGGATGCAATGTAGCGGCAGATTTTTGCGCAAAGGGCTATTTCCTGTTTTGCTTGGGCCTTAACTTTTCCCATCTCGTCAACCATGAGAGTGATGAGTGCGTCTTCATTTTTCTCAATAGTATCGGCGAGTTTATTCGCAAGTGAGCAGCGCTCATCTAGTGAAGTGAGTTTCCATTTTAGAAAAGCTTTATGCGCGCTATCTACCTGATTTTTTGCTTGTTCTTGTGTAAGTAGCGTAAAGGTTTTAATATTTTTTTCAGTATATGGATTTACCGTTGTAATGGTGTTTGACATTATTATTCCTCTTATAGACATATCATGTGTTATAGAAATGTATAAGAGAAACTTGAGTGCCAATGTTGTTTGATTTCGATTTGCTCTGTATTTTAAGGGAGTTTAATAAGTTTTTAAGGGGCTGGAGTAGATATGCGTGTCTTTTAGGTATTTTTTTGCCAGTGTTAATGTAAGCTATTGTGATTTTTTTACATTGTATTTTCTATTTTACAATATGGCTGGATTCAAATCATAAGTGCATAGCTAGAAATATCTTCTTGCGTTATGCCTGTTAACTCTCTAAATGCTTCGTATGGCGTCTTAAAACCCAAACACTTCCTTGGACGATCGTTTAACTTATGACCGGCTTCAAATACTTCTTTTGTAGTCGTATCGATGAGCTCCATTTTTTTGGGAAAGTACTACCTTAACAAACCGTTCGCATTTTCGTTTTGGCCACGCTGCCATGAGCTATATGGTTTGGCAAAGTATG
>CAKZUG010000111.1 GCA_937920545.1 uncultured Saccharophagus sp. | reverse complement strand
CCACACTCTTACCCGGCAAACGTAAACTGGATGTTGGCTTTAACGCAATAGAAGCCACAAGATCTTGCCCAGTAGAAATACCACCTAATACACCGCCAGCCTGATTAGAGGTAAAACCTTGCTCGTCAACTTCGTCGCGGTGCTCTGTGCCCTTTTGATCAATACTGTCAAAGCCTGCGCCAATCTCAACGCCTTTTACCGCATTAATACTCATTAGAGCATGCGCAACGTCTGCGTCTAGTCGATCAAAAACAGGCTCGCCTAAGCCAACGGGCATATTGGTCGCAACCACTGTAATTTTAGCGCCAACAGAATTGCCCTCTTTATTCAGCGCCTGCATATAGCTTTCCATCTCAGGCACTTTGCTTTTATCTGGGCAAAAGAATGGGTTTTGCTCGACCTCATTCCAATCAACCGTGTCAATTTTAATGGGGCCTAGCTGTGACAAATACCCTCGCACCTTGACGCCAAAACGCTCGGCCAAGATTTTTTTAGCCACGGCACCCGCCGCCACACGCATTGCTGTTTCTCGGGCCGACGAACGACCGCCACCGCGATAATCTCGAATACCGTATTTTTGCATGTAGGTATAATCGGCATGGGCTGGGCGGAATTGATCTTTAATTTTGCCGTAATCTTTTGAGCGTTGATCGGTATTTTCGATCACTAAACCAATCGGCGTACCCGTTGTTTTACCCTCAAACACACCCGATAAAATTTTCACCTGATCGGCTTCTTTGCGCTGTGTGGTATACCGAGATTGCCCCGGCTTACGGCGGTCTAGGTCAAGCTGTAAATCGGCTTCGCTTAACTCAAAACCCGGCGGGCAACCATCAATAATCGCCCCCAAAGCCAAACCGTGACTTTCACCAAAGGTGGTGACGGTAAATAATTTTCCAAAAGTATTACCTGACATAACTTTTTCTCTTTTTTCTTGCGCCTATCGTGCGCTTGTCATTAAATTGTACGCGTCGTATTTATGCTGCTTATTAGATAAAGACTGATCATGATGCATGTATTTATCAAGCTTTTTACCAAGCTATTCTTGAAACTATTCTTCAAGCTTTGCTTCAAACGCCCCACACTTTATTCAACTAACTCTTTATTCACCCAATTCTTTATTTACCTAACCACTCACTACCTAGCTATTTAACTATTTAACTATTTAACTATTTAACTATTTAACTATTTAGTTAACTGCCTGATAAAGTATCGCACTGGGCTTTTGTTAATATAAACACACCGTGGCCGCCGTGCTCTAGCTCGGGCCAATAAAACGCGGTGTGAGAAAAGGCCGCTTCTAAGGCTTCAAAACTGTTTCCCACTTCACACACCAATATGCCGTCGTCGCTAAGGTACTGTGAAGCTTGCGCCAAGATCTGACGGGTAATATCCAAGCCATCATCGCCACTTTCTAGCGCCAGTGTAGGCTCAACATGGTATTCCTGTGGCAACGATGCCATATCTGGCGCATCCACGTAAGGTGGGTTTGTGACAATCAAATCGTACTTTTCGCTTATCCCCGAAAACACATCGGTTTTTAATGCCTGCACCTGCTCTTGCAGATTAAAACGCGCAATATTACGCTTGGCAACATGCAATGCCTCATCCGATATATCGGCCACATCGACATAAGCCTCGGTATAATGCAAAGCACATAAAATACCAATACAGCCACTGCCTGTGCACAAATCTAAAATACGATTCGGCGCATCAATATCAAATGGCATAAACTGATTTTCTATCAATTCAGCAATCGGCGATCGCGGAATAAGCACATGCTTATTTACCTCAAATAAACACCCCGCAAACCATGCCTCACCCGTCAAATACGGTAACGGCGTTTTATCGATAGCACGCTGGCAGGCCAAATCGAACACGCGCCGAGATTCACAATTATCTAACTTGGCATCTAAAATCCATTCAAAGCGATCAAAAGGCTGCGCGCACACATGCAAGACAAGCGCAGCAGCTTCATCCCATGCGTTATCGGTGCCATGGCCAAAATAGCATTGCTCCCGAGTAAAAAGACTCGCCGACCATCGCACCCAATCACGCACTGTGGCTAATCCTTCAGGGAAAATCACATCAGAACCTGCCTGAATATCCTTATCCGATAAGCCTTGGTCAGAACCATCTTGGCCAGAACCGTCTTGCCCAGCAGAACAGCCATCCAACGGGGTATTTACACTAGAACTCACACTCATATACAGCTTCACTTATATACAGTTTCACTAACATTACGATACATTTTGCGGGTATTTTACCCTTTTTTTGACGCTACTTGCGAATTATTCACACAATTGCGACCCAAGATTTATCACAACGATTGCTTTACACAGCGTAATCGCTACAATCCACCCACATTATTTTTAGCCTGAGTAACCGAGCCTATATGAACATTCGCACTTTTCTTGCCGAGCGCGTGCGCGCAGCCATGACACAAGCGGGTATCCCCGCTGAATTTAACCCCATTGTTGCCCCAGCTAAAAAAGCGGGTTTTGGTGATTACCAAGCCAATGGTGCCATGGGCGCTGCCAAAGCGATGAAAAAGCCACCGCGCGATATAGCCAGCAGTATTGTTGAGCACTTAGAACTCGACGGAGTCGCTGATAAAATAGATATCGCCGGCCCCGGATTTATTAATATTCACCTAGCGCCACAATGGATAGCCACTCAACTGCATAATGTGAGTAACGATGCGCAACTGGGCATTCAAAAAACCAACGCAAGCCAAACCGTTGTGGTCGATTACTCATCACCCAACCTTGCCAAAGAAATGCACGTAGGGCATCTACGCTCCACCATTATTGGCGACAGCGTAGTGCGCGTTTTGGCTTATTTAGGCCACAACGTTGTGCGCCAAAATCACGTTGGCGACTGGGGTACACAATTTGGTATGCTCATTGCCGAACTAGAAGACCAACTTGGCACAGGCGAACGACCCGAGCTCGCCCTACAAGATCTAGAAGTCTTTTATCAACAAGCTAAAAAACATTTTGATGATAGCGAAGACTTTGCCAACCGCGCACGGGATTACGTTGTACAGCTTCAGTCAGGTAACGAGCAAGTGCTTAAATTGTGGCAAGAATTTAGACGCGTATCGTTATTGCATGCCGATGACATCTATAAAAAATTGGGTGTCACATTAAGCGAAAAAGACATTTTTGGCGAAAGCGAATACAACAACGACTTAGCCAACGTGGTCACTGAGCTTAAAGATTTAGGCCTAGCAGCCGAAAATGACGGTGCCATTGTGTCGTTTTTAGACGAGATCACCAATAAAAACGGCGACCCCAGCCCTGTTATTATCCAGAAAAAAGACGGCGGCTACCTTTATGCCACCACCGATCTGGCCGCCCTACGCTATCGCGCCAACACCTTAAAAGCCGATCGCGCACTGTACTTTACCGATGCGCGCCAAGCATTGCACATGAACCAAGTGTTTACACTAGCAAGAAAAGCCAAATTTGTGCCCGAGAGCTTCACGCCCGAGCATCACCCTTTTGGCACCATGCTGGGCAAAGACAACAAACCCTTTAAAACCCGCACTGGTGGCACCGTTAAACTGGCTGAATTATTAGACGAAGCCATCGTACGCGCACGCCAAGAAGTCGAAAAGAAAAACCCCGACCTCAACGATAAGACCATGCAAGAAGTCGCACAAAAAGTAGGGATTGGCGCCGTCAAATATGCCGACTTATGTAAAACACGCACCAACGATTACGTGTTTGACTGGGACAACATGCTTAAATTTGAAGGCAACACAGGCCCGTACATGCAATACGCCTACACCCGCGTTGCCAGCATATTCAGCAAAGCCGAGATCGACCGCGCCAGCTTTAACAGCGACATAGTGATTACAACACCTCAAGAACACCAACTTGCCCTAAAGCTTTTACACTTCTCAGAAGTGGTAGAGCAAATAGCGCAAGAAGTGTACCCTCATATTTTATGTCACTACCTATATGAAGTCGCGAGTGCCTTCAGCACCTTCTACGAGGCCTGCCCCATCTTAAAAGACGGTATCGACACGCAAACTAAAAACAGCCGTTTACAACTGTGTAAAGGTGTCGCACAAACACTGAAAACAGGCCTAGACCTATTAGGTATTGATGTGATGGAAAAAATGTAAGTACGCTAAAATACAAGCACGCTGACATTCCAGTATACTAAATTCCAGCACACACAGGCACCTTTGATCGACACGCTAGGGAACCTCTGATTAACCTCGAGGCATCTCTGGCTTTCAGAAATTTTTCCTGCTTAGGCGGCTGAGAAAGGCTCCCTAGTGCTGGAGAGTTTTCTGAAAGCCCCGAAGGGCGTGGCCTAGAGTAGTCACATGCGTTATTATCATTTTTGATAAGAATTACGGGGCATTTTTGCTAAGGGCTACGGCCATTAGCGGCAAAAGACGCCTAATAATTAACCGCTCTAGGTCACGCAGAGACGCTACGAGGTTAATCAGAGGCTCCCTATCTACTCAAGACGTAATATCATCGTCAAATCTTATGCCAGAAAGTAATGATGATACCGCAAGAGACCGTGCGGCGCCTAGCTACCCGCACATAACCTTCCTCATGCGATATTGCAAGCAATTCTAAATAAATGTAAGAAAAAAAACCTCTTTACAATGCAAAACCATATGGTCAGCATAAAGTATGAAAACCCAAAAAAATCAAGTCAAAAACATAAAAAAATTAAAATAAAAAAGTGCTTTATTACCCTATTGAGCTTGAATTTTACGGTCTCTTGCTATGTAAAATACCTGCAGGTAAGTATCCACTAACATAATATATTTGCACACCTTATCCACAACTAACCACCAGTTTTCGCATCTTGCATTTACCTCAAAACACCTCTATCTTGTAGCCCATCAAAAAGAACACACTATATATAGTGTTTATTTCGTTTAAAGATGGATCTTATCTTGTCGTTAATCCGTAATTTTTTGCGTGTATAATACAAGAGCTAGGCTGCCATAATAATGGCAGGTAAATGATTCATCTATGCGCTTAAATCTTAAGCGACAAAACAACAGCTAGAAAGCGTTCTTCTTTATATTCATACATATGCATGAATATAGCGCTTCCCTGTCTTGTCTTGTCTTTTAAGAACACAGCATAAACATAAACACTACATAGTGTGTTTGAATGACATTCAACCACACTATTCATCGTATTTTAGAGCAACATGACTATGCAAACACCGTCTATGGATAAACCTGCAACTTCAGCGCTTTCTTCTAAGCAAGCGCCAGAAACCTCAACGATTACTGCCACCGCCCCCGGCCAATTACGCGTGATAAAACGTAACGGTACCGTGGTGCCTTATACAGACGATAAAATCTCTGTTGCTATGACTAAAGCATTTTTGGCGGTAGAAGGCGGGGCAGCAGCAGCATCTAGCCGTGTACATGAAACAGTCGAAGAGCTCACAGCTCAAATTACGGCCACATTTAAACGCCGTATGCCATCAGGTGGCACGATTCATATAGAAGAAGTACAAGACCAAGTCGAATTAACACTGATGCGCACAGGCGAGCACAAAGTTGCCCGCGACTATGTGATTTACCGTGCTGAACGCGCTAAGCAACGTAGCCCAAAAGAAGAAGTCGAAGTCAGTTTTAGTGACTTCCCAAACATCAAAGTAACGCATTTAGACGGCACACTTAAGCCGCTAGATGTTAATCGCATCAAAACCGTCGTAAGCGAAGCCTGCGCTGATTTAATAGATGTCGAGCCTGAAGCTATTCTTAAAGAATCTATGCGCAGCCTATATGATGGCTTATCGCTGTCTGATTTAAACACTGCTCTGGTTATTTCAGCACGTACATTGGTTGAGCGTGAACCTAATTATACCTTTGCCACATCGCGCTTATTAATGGATAAAATCCGCTCTGAAGCACTAAGCTACTTAGGCATAGCCGACTTAGCGACACAAACAGAGATGGAATCGCTTTACGCAAAAACACTGCCTGCGTATATCAATAAAGCGGTAGAACTTGAATTAGTCTCAAAAGACTTGCTTGAGTTTGATTTAGAAAAACTGGGTAAAGCCTTGCTTGCCGAGCGCGACCTACAATTTACCTACCTCGGCCTACAAACACTGTACGACCGCTACTTTATTCATGCAGATGAAACACGCATTGAATTACCGCAAATATTTTTTATGCGCGTTGCGATGGGCTTGAGCTTAAACGAAGAAAACAAAAACGAACGTGCAATTGAGTTTTACCGCTTACTCAGCTCATTTGATTACATGAGTTCTACACCGACATTATTTAACGCCGGTACATTGCGTCCACAGTTGTCATCATGCTATCTAACAAGTATCCCCGATAACTTGCACGGTATTTACGGTGCCATGCGCGATAACGCCATGCTCTCTAAATGGGCAGGTGGTCTAGGCAACGATTGGACGCCAGTACGTAGTTTGGGTGCTTACATTAAAGGCACCAACGGTAAATCTCAGGGCGTTGTGCCTTTCTTAAAAGTCGCTAACGATACCGCCGTTGCTGTTAACCAAGGCGGCAAACGTAAAGGCGCTGTGTGTGCTTATTTAGAATCGTGGCACTTAGATATTGAAGAGTTTTTAGAATTACGTAAAAACACGGGTGATGACCGCCGCCGTACGCACGATATGAATACCGCGAACTGGATCCCCGATCTATTTATGAAGCGTGTATTTGAAGAAAAAGAGTGGACGCTATTTTCACCACACGATGCCCCCGACTTACACGATTTATTTGGTAAGCCTTTCCAAGCGCGCTATGAAGAATACGAGGCCATGGCCGCCGAAGGAAAAATCAAGCTATTCAAAAAAGTCAAAGCGGTCGACTTATGGCGTAAAATGTTGGGCATGATTTTTGAAACAGGCCATCCGTGGTTAACGTTTAAAGATGCCTGTAATTTACGCAGCCCACAACAGCACGCCGGTGTAATTCACTCGTCTAACTTGTGTACTGAAATCACACTTAATACACAGGCAGAAGACGAAATTGCCGTCTGCAACTTAGGCTCGGTTAACCTTGCCCAGCATATAGTTGACGGTAAGCTCGATAGACAAAAACTGAAAAAAACGGTCACTACAGCGATCCGCATGTTAGATAACGTGATCGATATTAACTACTACGCCGTCGAAACGGCCCGTAACTCTAATATGCGCCATCGCCCCATTGGCATGGGCATTATGGGTTTTCAAGACGCGCTTTATAAAATGGGACAAGCCTACGGCAGTGATGATGCGATTAAGTTTGCCGATAACTCAATGGAAGTCATTAGTTACTACGCCATTGAAGCATCAAGCCAGCTAGCGGCTGAACGCGGTAGCTACCAAACCTTTGAAGGTTCATTGTGGAGCAAAGGCATACTGCCTATCGACTCTATCGATATTTTAGTGAAAAACCGTGGTGAGAAGTTTATTAAAGTTGACCGCTCAACCACGCTCGATTGGGATACGCTTCGCGATACGGTCAAACGTGTGGGCATGCGTAACTCAAATGTATTGGCCATTGCACCTACAGCCACTATTGCAAACATTACGGGCGTATCACAATCTATCGAACCGACATACCAAAATCTCTATGTGAAGTCTAATTTATCGGGCGAGTTCACCGTCGTTAACCCTTACCTTGTTCACGATTTGAAAAAAGAAGGGTTATGGGATTCAGTCATGGTGAATGACTTAAAATACTACGAAGGCTCACTCCAAAAAATTGAGCGCGTACCTGCACACATCAAAGCGCTTTACTCAACAGCCTTTGAAGTAGAACCACAGTGGATTGTTGAAGCTGCTAGCCGTAGACAAAAATGGATTGACCAAGCACAAAGTTTAAACCTTTATATCTCTGGCGCGAACGGTAAAAAACTCGATATTACTTACCGTAT
>CAKZUG010000110.1 GCA_937920545.1 uncultured Saccharophagus sp. | reverse complement strand
TGTATTTTCTGTATTTTCTGTATTTTCTGTATTTTCTGTATTTTCTGTATTTTCTGTATTTTCTGTATTTTCTGTATTTTCTGTATTTTCTGTATTTTCTGTATTTTCTGTATTTTCTTCAATAACAGGTTTGGGCAGTCGGCGCTCTATATCAACAATCCACCCTTTTAATTTTTTATCTTCGGTGGTTAACACGCGCGATAATAATTTATAGTGAACAAGGGCCTCGGGAAGCTTACCCATATATAAATCATATAAAATACCTAACCCGCGTAACGATTTAGGATCATGAGGCCAAATAGCTAATGCTTTTAAATAAATATCTTCGGCTTTTTTAAAATCGCCCTGTTCTCTTAATACCAAGGCAAGTTGACTATAAGCATCCGTATTTTTACGGTTTTTTTGTATTGCAGTTTCAAATGCCTGAATACTTTCATCGTGTTCATTTTGCGCGTTATACACCAAACCAAGATTAACAAAGGTACCAGAAAGTTCAGGGTAAGTTTGTGTTAAACCTAACAATAATGATTGTGCTTGCGGCCATTCTTTTTGTTTTATGAACTGCAGCGCAATATTAAAGTCTGTTAGAGCTTGCTCGGGTACAGACGCATTACCTTGGTATGGATTAGGAATTAAAACTAAGGGCGGTAACTCACCTTCTGGTAAAGTGTCCACTGTTATTTCAGATTCAATTTCAGATTTTGTTTTTTTGAATCCAGGAATAGACTGACAGGCTGTTAAAAAAACAAGCAGCACCAGTAAGCAAGCTTGCTTAAAATAAACCATTACTTGTCTCCAGTTTAATCTCTTTTTTACCGTAACGTGCGGGTACTAGGTTAGCGAGGCTATCAAAACTTTGCTTAACCCATTCATCGTAAATACCTTGCCATGCACGCTTTGAGTTTTGCGTATGAATCTCAATGGCTTTCTCTTCAAACGGGAAGGCTTGATCTTCCATTAAATAGCCATACTCTTCTAATGCTAATTCATTTAACCCTTTTGGCCTTTGAGAATTCAGTAAGTCTTTACTTAGTTGTGCATAAAGCTGTGCAATTTTATAATTGGATAACGTTGCAAATTTCGCCACACCATAATCGTTGACACGTTTATAGGCATCCAGTGATTTTTTGAGGGCGATACGTTTCTTTTTAAGCGATTTTTTAAGTGGTTGCGTCAGTTTAATTTTTTCGTACGCAACAAACGTATCTTCGGCAAATTCAGCTTCGGCCATAGCCGCTAAAAATATTGAGCGTTGCGTGCTATTACTGCCCGCTTTTTTATTTTCATCTATGAGTTTTTGCAGCCAAAAACGACGCTTATCGGTTTGTTTATTCTGACCATACAGTTCAACCAGTTTAAAACGCGCTTCAGTCGCTAAACCAAAGGGTGCGGGGTAATTATTAGCATAATCACGATACTGTAAAATTGCATTTTTTAGATCGCCCGACTTTTCATATAGCTCGGCCGACAAATAACGTGATTGCCGTCGAAGATCAGGGTCTGACTCATCGGAACCCATTGCCGCTAGTATATTAGCGGCTTTACCCCATTGTTCTGACTCTTGATATACAAACGCCAATTTTTTAGGGATAGTATTCGACAGTGGATTTTGAGGATAACGCTGCGCAAAAAACAACAAAACTTGTTCAGCATCACTCCATTCTTTTAGTTCGATTAAATAAGAGGAGGCATCATATTGTGCACTTACAGCTATCTCACTGTCAGGGGCAATGTCTTGAATAGAAAGAAGACGATTAACAGCACCCATTTTATTATCGCCTGCCACTAGCTGCTCGGCCGATTTAAAAATACTGGCTGCAATACGCTCTTTCATTTGCGTATGCTCTGGATCTGTCTCGGGTATTAATGCCAACACATTACGGTAGGCTATTTCAGATTCATCGTAACGCGTTAATTCAAACAAGCTATGGGCAGAAACAAGCCACGCTGTTTTCAAATAAGTGACCTCAGCGGCAGGCTGCCAAGCAATAATACGCTCGGCCATGGTAACCGAGCGCTCAAAGTTATTTTGACTAAAGACATCTTGAGTCGCTTGTGTGTAAACAGGTAAGACTTCAGGATGTGCTGGGTAGTAGTCAGCAAATGTTACCGAGAAATCAACACGCTTGTTTAGCCATGTGGCTCTTTCTGGGTCTGCTGTTTGATCAATAAGTGCTGTTAACGCTGCAATTGCAGAAAAACCTGCTCGGCTGCCGTATTCTTTATCAAGCAACTGATAGGCAACTACTTCATAGGCATCAAGCGCTTCAATATAATATGCCGCCTCAAAATATGCGTCTCCCATAAGGTACGTCATGCTCGCTTCTTTTTCATCTTTGGGGAAAGTGTTAAGAAATTCACGATAGAATCCAGCCGCTTTTAAATAAGCGGGAATGGCATCGTCTGGTTGAACTAGTTTTCTCTTTTGAGCCGAGGTACCTGATACGCTAAGCTGATCATATAACGACTGAGCATCAACTAGTTGTTGTGCTTTGCTATGGTAAAATGCAGCAAGCTCATCAATGTATAAGCGCAAATAAGGTGTTAGTGCTTTATGCTGTTCCTGCGAGCGCTGCGCCCAATATTCACTTGTAATACCATAATTAGCCACATACTCTTCTTTAGCTGGGCGAATTTCACTAGGGAAATCACCCAACTCGTAGACCTCAATAGCCTTTACGCTAAACAAAGGTGCATAGTCAGAAAGCGGGTATTTTTGCATATACGCACGGTACGTGTCGGCACTATCACGATAACGTTTTTTCTCTAAGTATAAATCACCTAGGTTTTGATAAAGCTTATGCTGATAATGCCTATCACCTAATTCGGCATAGACTTCGTTAATCGTTTTTGCACCTTCGAGGTATGAAAAAACGATCGCCATAATCCGAAAAACATCCTGGGTAATATTGCGTTCACTATTTGATAATTGCTCGTCGGTTTTCCCCTCGACTAAGACTAAGTCAAGCACTTGGGTAAACGAATTCACTGAAGCGAGGTATTTTGTACGCTTAAACTGTGACCAGCCATGCATATAGATAGCATTACGATAAAACGGAGTTTGATCACCAATTTGTATCACATTGTTGTAGCGTAACTCAGCTTCACGGTAGTCTTTTTTACGAAAAGCTAACTCTGCTCGTCTAAATTCAGCTTCAGCTAAAAAATCAGATTCAGGGTGTTTTTCAACAAGGCGAGCAAGCGCTTCATTTGATTTTTCAATTTCACCATCTAAGGCATGCGCTTTTGATAATTGATATAAAATACGCTCATTGGTAGGCGTCGCTTCTTCGTGCTCAAATTCTTTATTCAGTATAATGAGTTCTTCATAAAGCCGGATTGCCTCGGTAAAAAACTTACCAGGCTCTTGCGAAACATATTGACGCTCTTCGCTTTTTGCCATTTCTAAATCGGCAAGTCTAATTAAAATTTTATGCTTAATATCGCTATCTTCTGCAAAATCGAGCGCAGACCTATAGCTAGCTTCAATATCATCAAGCGGGATTAACGGCACAGGCTCCAACTCCTCTAGAGTCGGTAGCGCTGCAATTTTATCTAGGTTAGCAATATTTTTACCATACTTGCCTTTATTGGTATTACTAAAAAAGGCACAACCAGTACAAAAAACAATGAACAATAGGAAAGTCAGCTTATTCATTATTGCCATCTCCCTGTGCTGTTGATTCAGGTTTAACGTCTTGAATAAGGTCACGAGGTAAAGGGTTAAAATCCGTTTCAGTTGGAATGACTTGTTGGGTTTCTGGCGTATCAATTTGGCTATTATTATCAGCGGGTGTAGCTACCGATTTAATGATAGTTTGAGGGGCGACTTCTTTCTTCTGGTCATCTTTTAAATTACCGTCTAGGTTACTGTCTAAATTGTCGCCTAAATTGGGCTTTGGATTATTCTCAGTATCAGAGACATCTTGCTCGTCTTCGCTATTGTTCTCTTGGTCAATACGTAGCTGTTGCGAACTCGCCTTGCTTTTTTCATCTAAGATACGCGCAATCGACAAGCGACTTTGAGCAACATACTGCTTTAAGTTAAAACGTTGCGATTCAAGAACCTTATAAATTTCTGAGCGCAAGACCTGCTGTTTGTTTTCTAAGGCATTTTGCACATTGATTAACTCAACAGCTAACTGTTCAGATTTTGTTTGTAGGCGGCTATCAAAAGGCGCAATATCAGGTGCGCTAGCACTGATAGACCTTACCGATATTAAACGTTTTTCTAAATGACTAACCGTTTCATCAACCGTTCGTAAGTTTTTTTCTAACTCCCAAATTCTTGGGTTATAACCTTCGCTTGCACGCCAAAACAATAGCCCTTTATAACGTCTTGCTAATTCGGCGTACTCATCACTTTCTAAACCGTGTTGCTGAAGGATTTGAATGTTTTTTTCAACATTTTGCACACGTTCGATCAGTTCAATATCATCTTCTGGTGCGAGGGAAAAATAGTCACGCTCGGCTTTTAAACGCTCATACTCAGCAGACAAAACGGCGCGTCTGCTTTTAATAAGCGCAATATTGTTTTCGAAAGTTTGAGCAATAAACACTTGGCTTTGAGCTTGGCGATCTTTATTTCTCTCTACCAGCATATCTCGATAAAATACAATTTTCTCCTGCCACTTTTCATAACCTTCTTTAATGGCTAATAAATCGCGAATTTCGTGCACAAGATTATGAAAACGCTCTAGAGAGAACAGTCTGATTAAGTAGGTAACTTCTGGCGAGAGTTGATTCTCTTTTGCATAAATAATCCAATCTAGCGCTTCGCTTCGCTTAATGCGCAATACATCTAAGATAGTATCATCGGACAAGTTAATCATCATATTATCAATGACAACCAACGCGTCTAAAAAGCGTACTTCAGACTGTTTAAAATGCCCTAACGCTAAACTGGGCTTGTTCAATTTTTCATAGGCGTAAGGAATGGCAAGTAAAGATTCTTGAACGTTTTCATCTACCAAAGATTGCGTCGATAAGTACGCCCATGTTTTGAGGGCTGATTCATACTCTTCTAATTGCGCTTTAGCCCAGCCATAACCTAGCAGAGCACGGTTTGAAAGTGGGCTATCAAGCCTGACTTTTGAAAATTGTTGAGCAGCAAGCTGAGACTGCTTTGTAAATAAATAACTATAGCCGCTCGCAGTCATTGCTTTATCGTAAAGCGATACATGCTCTTCGCGCTTAAACACCTCTTGGTCAAAAAAAGCATAATATTTAAGTGCCGTGTCGTAATCTTTTTCACGCGCGTAAGCCGAGGCTAAGTTAAATTGTAAATACGGATACCAACCTTGCTCTGCTCGACGGGTTGCTAGTATTTCAGCCGCTTCACCTAAACGTTTTTGACGAATAGCTGAGCTATGTTTTAAAGATACTAATTCATTTCTAATATAATCTTCAGGCTTTTCACTGATACGTGAAGCCGCGCTATCGGCTATTTGCCAGTTATTATCGTCATAACGTAAGCGGGCCAAATAAAACCACGCAGCATCCCGAACATCTTCTGAGCGATTTTGCTCTAATACGCGATTAAAAATGTTTTCGGCATAGTTATCCATGCCGTATGCGAGCGCAAAGCCCGCCTCCATTATATCGGGGTTTTCGCCATGCCCTTGAATACCGCCGCGCTTTTTAGCCACCAGTAGTTCACTCAACGCTTGCAAGCCGTCATCGGTATAATGATGATACAAGGCGACACCGTAACGCAAATCTGCGACACGCTCTTTGGGCTTTTCTTTGTTAAAAAAGGGCAATGCCTGTGTAAAGCTAACTGCGCTTATACAACTCGCCAACACTGCACTTTTGAAAAGGGTTACAGCTCCCATTCTTTTATTTCAAATGTTGGCTGCATGTTAGTTGTGGCGTCTTGTACGAGTAACTCCAGCATGACACTATCATCATCCTTTTCAATATTCAGGGTTGCTGCACGTTTATATTTTCGCTTATCAGGCCCCTCTCCAGTAAAAACAGCTGTAATTTCATGCTGGCCTTGCTTTAAATTACCAATATATAAACGCTGAACACCGCCACGCACAAGAGCGTCATTTTCATACGGTGTATATAAATGAGAGGCAACAAGCTGGTTATTAATTTTCAGCTTAACTGAGTCTATGGTAAAAAACTTGCCGACATCGGTTGATAAGAAGACAACAACCTGAGTATTAGATGGAAAAAGTAACTCTTCTTCTAAAATAAGTAAATCACGATTAAGCTCTAATGCCGTTTTTTTAAGCGCTTCTAAATCTTGTTCAACAACAATATTTTTATCTGAAGCAGGAGGTGCAGCAACAGGCTCTAATACGCTGGAGCCAGAAACGTTGGCATCAGCAGTATTGCCACTGGACGCATTGACCTCAGCAGTATTCATTTCAGCCGCACTACTTTCAGGGGTGGGAGTTTGCGCAAACACATGAGTTATAGTAAATACGCAGTATGCTATAAAGAATAACGCTGTACGTATCGCATGCTGAGAAAGCTTAGCTGCACGAATTTGCGACAAAATTTGACACTTTACTTCTTTCAAAGTCACTATTCCTATTATGTATCTCATAGTTTTAAGGGAAATATACATTTACTATAGATGGGTATTTTACTTGTCTGCTGATAAGTTTAATAGACAATACATTGACTGCACGTGCTTTATTAAAACGAATGCGGATAAGCTCACAGTTTTTAGCTTAAAACACTCAATAAGAACACGTTAAATATCGTTCTGATAGCTACGTCACTTTATTGTGGTTTTAAGCCATCACTGTAGACGACACGACCTTGATTATTGATAATAACAGCATCTATTTCAGGCAAGCTATTCACCAGCTTAAGCCCCTTCTCTACGCCCATGACAAAAACGGTTGTTGATAAAGGATCAGCAAATGCACCTGTAGGAGCTAAAATAGTGACACTCATCACATCACTTGCTGACCGGCCTGTTTTAGGATTTACAATATGATGAACACGTTCACCAGTTTTGTCATCTATAAAGAAACGCTCATAATCACCCGATGTAGACACCGCTGTATCAGATAAGGGCAACTTAAGGACAACCTGCGATGGATCTTGGTTAGACTGTAACCTTGGGTGTTTTACACCCGTTATCCAGGGTCGCCCCCCCCTATCACCCAGTAAATAAGAATCCCCACCGGCGCTAACGCTCGCACTTGTAATACCGAGTGCCTGCAATTTTCTGATACTGTTATCTACTGCGTAGCCTTTAGCGATACCACCTAAGTCTATTTTTACTCTAGCATCTAAAAACGCTATTGACCGATTCTTAGTATTAAGCACAATATGGTTATAGTTAATAGCGCTAATAAGCTGAGTTAATTCACCGGGTGTTGGCTGCTGTTTTTGCCTATAGTCATAGTAAAACCCTACCGATGCAAATGTAATATCGAAGGCACCTTGGCTCATATATGATATTTTTTTTGCTTGCTGAACAATATTGAAAAAATCATCCGACACTTTTTGAGGCTCTAGATACGCGAGGGCATTAACTCGTGATAACTCACTTGATTCCAAGTAAGGCGACAACAATTGGTCGACTCGTTCCATTTCACCCATGACAGCTTTCACAGCTAGCCTTGAGACGGATTCACGCGGGTGCCAAACGGTAATGTTAATACTGGTACCCATTGCTTCACCGCTATGTGAATACCATGAGCTTTGGACGGATAGACTCAACAACGTTAAAACGCTAAACACGATCAGACGCATAGAGTGAACATTAAAAACAGGCACTAACATGAGAGTTGTCTTGAGAAGAGGGTAAAAAAGATCATGGAATGAACGCTTACTATTATTAGAGAACAATAAGCGTATGGTTTTGTTACAATGGCCACTTTATGTTGTAAGCGCCTTGTTCATTTTGCTCAAACACCGCTGTTAATGTATCAACAACCTGTTTATTGGCTGTGCTTTTAGGCAAAATAGTACCGTTTACTGATAGCGAGCCACCGGCTTGCCATTGTGTTAGTAAGTCAATCTGATATGGCCCACTAATATCAAATATTTTTGCATTAACGGCACCATCGTCTATGTCTGTAATATCCGCAGCAAACGTGCCAAAGCTGTACCAAATATTATCGACATATACCCGCGCGCCATTCCAGCTAAATTTCACTTGAGTATCACTAAAACGAGGCTGATTATTAGAAAAGCTAACCGCCATACTCATTACTTCACCACTTAGCTGCCCTTGAGCAGGAGCCGGAAGCATGCTATTTACTACCGCGACGGGCATATCAAACGAAAAATCTGACATAGTAAGGCTGCCCGCTAAACTGCGGCAAACCTCACCAGAAAAACGCTGGTTCACCTCGGCAATATCGACATCAACACAACCCTTTAATGCCAAGAGAGGTAAAAGCTTCACCTTCCAACTAACACGACCCAAAGAAATAGCCTGCTGATTAACATCTACCTGTGCCTGATGAGATACACCACTCCAGACGGTACCCGAGACATTATTTAAGTAAACATTTGGCGCGGCAGCCTGAACCAAACCCGCCACGTAACGCGCAGGCATGCTGGAAATAACAAGATAGGTAAAATAAACAACAAGAAAGATAATCGCCAAAAATTTATGGGATTTTTTTATTTGGATAGCCATGTATAAACTCTTATTTACTGTCTTGGTGAAGGCGTAGTGTCACAGACACATAACCTTGCTCATTATCAGCTGAAATATCTAAATCACGTACCTGTAAACCTTTACTTGCCTCCAGGTGATTAACCCAAGGTAGCACACTATCAAAAGGCACTTGGTCGATACGTAAACGCACATCTTTACCGTTTGGCTGCATGTTGCTTAGTCGCAACTCAAACTCTTTTAGACTTTGATTAATGACTTGCACAATACCTTGAGTTTGCCCACCAGTAGACTGAGTGCTTTTAATTTGTGCAGCTAAACTCTGTGCTTTCGCTAGCGTTTTGGTTGACACAGAAAGAACGCGAGTTTGCTTCTCTTGCGTATTGTAAAGTGGCTTTAACACAACCATAAAAACAATGTACACCGCTAAGATAAAACCACAAATAACAACCGCTAGCTGGTCGCGTTGCGATGCTTCTTCCCACCACTGCTGACCTTTCTCTACTGCACTCATGATTGATCCCCTGATATTTTCACATTCGCGCGCTGCAACTCTCCTTGTGTGGTCACACGCAATAACTCAGCATTAAACCCAGCGCGAGTAACGGCTTGGCGTAACGATTCTAGATCGCCAAAATTAGGCGTTTCAACACTTACTTGTAGCTCACGTTTGTCGCCAGAATAACGCATACGGGTAAGTGAAATGTTAGGCGTAGATTTCATCGCGCTTGAAACCACATCAATAAGTATCATTGCGTTAGACGGTTGATTCTTATTTCCTGTTTTACTCACCATGTTTTCAAGCGCCTTCACAGGATCACGAGAGCGTCCGCCGGGTACAACACTTTGATAGACGGTTTGTATCTGCTTACGCACATCAATAGATTCATCGTTCAGCTGTTTATTGGCCAACATAACAGAGCCAGCAGATACAGCAAAGGCAACACCTGCCACAATCGCAGGCAGCTTCCATAGATCGACCCATTGTTTAAATGGGAGCTGACGGGCAAACTTTCCACTTCGCAAGTTCAGCTTTGCGCCCAAAAACTCGACATCAACGGCATCCCAAAACGAACCTTGCAACGCTTGAACCGAGCTTTTGTTCTCGCTTAACCATTCGTTAGGCAGCAATGCAGCAATAGATTTAGCCTCAGCAGTATCTGAAGCAATAATTTTAACTTTATGCTCATCCGTTAGGTAATGCGCTAAAGAAGGCATAACCAATGCTGCAAACTCAGATTCAACAGCAAAACCAAGTAGATTTGCACTGCGGGCATAAAGTACACCTTCATCAAGTACTAATACGCACTCATTCTCTTGCGCCTTGATACAAAGGTAGTCGGGCGTAATTTTTAAAATATCACAACCCACGCTTTCTAAATCTTCAATCGCCGTAAGAATATTATCTTCGCGGGTGTAAAGTACGTCGACGGTTTCATTTTGCGGCGTCCCAAAATGAAAGTACAAATCATCAACGGGGTCGACAATATTATCTTCCATTTCATAGGGCAAGAGCTTTGCCATATGGCGCTTATTGGATTCGTCGACAACTTGCCGCTGAGAAATAACGTCCTGACCAGGCAATACCATTACAACCTGAGCAGGAATTTTATGCTCAAAGTATTCTGCCAATGCTTCAGCATCGCCGCTACGCACTTCGTTATCGGCATCTACACCACCGGGGTAAAACCACTGCCAGATACCACCAGGAAGCTGTTTTGCAAATATGATTTTTTTCACACTGTATACCTATTAAAAATTGGCATCTGAACGCCTTAAAACCTGCACATTATCCTCTGCACGCTTTAACATAACGCGGCTGCGGCCAATATGTTCGCCAAGCTGCACTTGGCCAAACAAGAAAAAATAATCGCTCTTAACTGTAAACATAGCAGTTGCTGAGCCACCTGCTGCATTACCCTGCTGGTTTTGTTGACTCTGCTGATTCTGGGTCAAAATAGTACTAATACCAGGGCTCTCTAAAAACTCAGCAACATCATTATACCCCTCCAAAGGGCGATCCAAGGCAATACTCTGTAACGCCTCAAACGGTTGCGGCTGCAAAATAGAATCATCGTTAATCGCACGCATCAATTCTATAGGCATAGTATTCACATTAAGCAGTGTGTCTTCTGGCAACACAGTCACAAAAGGCAAAAGTGCCTTATATAAAACGGGCGTCATGCCTTTAATTAATAAAAATTCACTGACGCTCAACATTTTTCTGTTGGCGATAACCAATGGAGGCTCAAGCGAAGCGTAGTAGTCTTCTTCGGCACCACCAAATCCTGTCGGTGTATTGTCTGCATCTAAATAATCAATTAACGATTCAACAATAGCGGTTGCTTCAAATTCTTGTAAAAATACGGCTGGCTCAATTTCGACTGTTTGCAGTAAACGTATAAGCATTTTTTGCTCTGGCGTAAACTGAACGGTCCCCGCGGCGGCGAGGCCATTGGTGTTATTGCCCGAACCAGTGCCACTATTTTGCTTACGCTGTAAGTTATTAAGATTTAAGCGGGCGTGAGCGTCTTCAAGCAAACCCGTTGCAAACACGCCCTCGGTTGGCTCTAATTGTAATATTGAATTGGCTTCGGCTAGCTGTGAAAGGCTATCGATTTCTTGGGTATCTGGGTTTTGTAAATCGGCTTTCAACAACCAGCGCGCGTAATCTTCGACGGCAGACAATGCAACCTCTTGCTCTATTGCTAACCAGCCGTTCGCCGAGCGAGATATACCTAACTCAAACTGCCAGCTTGCCTTAACCGATAAGGCCACTACGACAGCAGATATCATCATGGCAATAATAATAGCCACACCGCTCTGCTTTGACTTATTTTGATATCTCATTGTGTCATAACCTCAATCGCCAGAAGACAACATAAAAATACGCGAGATTTCTCGGCCGTCCTCCAGAATCAAATTAACGTTAACAGCGAGTGGTAATACATTTTGCTGACCTGGCACAGGCCAACGGTCAGACCAATTACGCTCTTCTGCCGAGGGCGCTCCAGGTTGAAGTGCGGTGAGTACAACCTCTTCAACACCGTCTAATAATTTTTGTTTATAAGCAAGATTGTCATCATTGTTAGCAGGGTCAGACCAACTATCACGCCACACAATGTTATCGTCGATACGGTAACCGACTCTACCCAATTCAGAACGCGGCATCAGAAGAGGGTTAGCGATGCCAGCACGTAAATGCGATAAAAAATACTCTTCTGTTGGATCTATCAGCATGGGTTCAAAAGCTTCACCAAAAGGTGTCGCAATACTGTACTTGAGCGCATTTCTAAGATCCATAGCGATAAAATTCCAGAATCTATCCATGCGCTGTATTTGCTTAAATTTACGCTGTGTTACATCACTTGCACGGCTTGCAGAATCGATTGATTGCAAAGAAACAACCGAGATTACAGCAATAACAGCAACAGCGACCAAAACTTCTATTAATGTAAAGCCCTTACTTATTTGGCGGCTTTTATAAGGCTGAAAATGACAACGGCCCTTAAACACTGATAAACCCGTCTAAGCTCGCAATCCAATTGTCGCGCTCTTTGCCAACACGAATTTTTATACGAAATACCTCAGGGGATTCAGTCTCTATCACTTGCTGCTCCCAAAAAAACTCTGTATCAACATATTCATCGCTTTGTGTTTTTGTCGCTTTTTCAATACGTTGCGTAGTCAATGTCTTGAGCTTTAACTCATTAAATTTATTTTGAGCAAGCCACATCGCGTGGTTTTTTTCTTCGACCCGCGAAACTTGATCGAGCATAATTTGAAAACGAAACAACATAGCAGGCAAAGCAACGCCCACAACAACAAGCGCAACCATTACCTCAATTAAAGTAAAGCCTTTGCTGTGCTTCTTGTGCGTGATAAGTTGCTGAGTTAATCGCATAGTATTATTGTCGCTCTTCAATTTCTTTTAATATTTCTGCTTCCTCTTTCCAAATAACATCACCCCACTCGTCGATCAGGATGGTTTCTTGGAGGTCGCTATCGTCGTCGTGATTAAGAATAATTTCAAACTGCGTTACTTCACCTGTAGGGTTAAACACAATTTGTGGCACGATGGCTTCTGGTGGTTCACGCCCAAACTCAACCACAGTTTCATCGACTTTGATCTCAATAAGCGTTTGCTCAATAATGCCTGCATCTGGCACACCCTCAACCTCAACCCACGTATCGACAACTTTAGGTGGTGCATCGAGTAAAGAGGCTGTACCTGATACTGCGGCGCGCTGCTCTAGCTCTTCTTCTGTCGGTTGCACCACAACAGGCTCGAGCTTATACCACCGGATCTGCCATACGGGCGCGGAGGTATCCTCTTGCCATTGAGGTGGCTCCAAATAAATACCAACTGGTAGGCCACCAGCAATCGCTACCTCGCGAAAATGACTTGCATTCGTAATAAAGCTTTCTGCTACGCCACGTAGTTGCTTATTAGGGTTAGCCGTACTAATAGATATAGTCGCAATCGAAAACATAATGCCGATAAAAACCATGACAACCATGATCTCTATCAGCGAAAAACCACGCCACGCAGCCGGGCGTGATCTTTCTGGGATGAAAGCCATCTTAACTTTCTGCGTCCCAAACACTCATATCCGCATCGTCGCCTTCACCACCATTGATACCGTCGGCACCTAAAGAATAAATATCATAAGGCTTTGAATCACCAGGGCTAATGTACTGATATGGGTTACCCCAAGGATCATTGGGTAATTTGGGGATATAACCTTCAGCAGGGTAGTTGCGCGGCTCTGGAGCAGATGTCGGCTTGGATACCAATGCATCTAAGCCTTGCTCAGAATTAGGGTAAATATAGTTTTCAACTTTGTACATTTTCAGTGCCGTTTCAAAGCTAGAAAAATCCGCTTTTACTTTTTGCTTGTTACCTGACGATAAAACATTGATCACGTTAGGGCCGACAATAGACGCGAGCATGCCGATGATCACAAGCACAACCATGATCTCGATCAAACTAAAGCCTTTCTGATGACGCTGTATATTCTTTTTCATTTATTCACCTAATTGTTGTTAGTTAGCTGCCGATTTACAGACCGACCATTTCATTCATTTTGAAGATCGGTAAAAGGATCGCCATAATAATAAATACTACAATACCTGCAAGACCAAGTACCATCGACGGCTGTAAAATAGACATAGCCGTGTTAATTGAGAACTCCATTTCACGCTCTTGGTTCCGTGCGGCATATAAAAGCTGCTCTGCAAGCTTACCGTTAGACTCACCACTGGCTGCCATTTGTACTAATAGCGGGGGAAAAACCTGAGCTTGATCAAGCGATTTATGTAAGCTGCCGCCCTCTTGAACAGCTACAGCTACTTGCAGCCCTGCCTGTTTCATTTCTCGATTAGTCAGTACTTGCGTAGCAATACGTAAGCCCTCTAAAAGGGGGACACCACTGTTAGCCAGCAGGCCCAATGTTGAGGCATAGCGCGCCGTTTCACCGAGTAAAATCACTTGACCAAAAATAGGGAGTTTGAGCATGTGTTTGTGCCACGATCGAGCACGAGATTCACTTTTGAGTAACCATTTAATGAGCACAACCAGCGCCACAATACCAAGCACCAGATAAATGCCGTAATTGATGAGAAAATCACTTGCAGAAATTAAAAAGGTTGTCATTCCTGGTAATTCTTGTTTACCACGCTCAAAAAGCTTCGTTAAACTGGGAACGACTTTCACCATTAAAATCGTGACCACCAGTACGCTCACAATAAGCATAATAATGGGGTAAATCATAGCTGACTGGAGCTTTTGTCGCGTCTCTTGGCTACGCTCAGTGTAATCAGCAAGCTGCTCTAATACTGGACCTAAATAGCCAGAGCTTTCGCCGGCCTTCACCATAGCGCGGTAGAGATTATCAAATGCCTTAGGGTACTCGGCCATTGCCTGGTTTAAACTTAAGCCTTCGAGTACGCGCGCGCGCACTTGAAGTAAAATACTTTTAGCCATTGGCTTGCGTGTTTGTTTAGCCGTGTTTTGCAATACCTCATCGAGCGGTAAGCCCGACTGCACAAGCGATGCCAGCTGTCGTGTAACCAGTGACACCTCTCGATAATTAAGCTTTGGGCTACCAAAAAAACTGGAGCCAGCTGCTTTAGACTTGCCCCCGCTATTACTGCCTACAGAGGCACGTGTCGATTTAATATCAAGAGGTTTAAGTTTTTTGGCGCGTAATTGAGAGCGTACGTGACGCTCTGAATCACCTTCAATAACACCTTTAACCTTCTTGCCTTTTTCATCTATTGCTTGATACGAAAACGCTGCCATACATCGCCACCTAAATTATTTACGAAAGTGACGTAACACGCAGCACTTCTTCTACGCTCGTCAAACCTTGCAGTACTTTATCTCTACCGTCTTGATTAATAGATTTGGCCGATTTCCTTACGTGCTCAACCATCGCTTGCTCACCCACCTCTTCATGAATAAGCTGCCTTAACGTTTCATCGACAATAATCAACTCATAGATTCCCGTTCGACCACGATAACCTGATTGGTTACAACTTCCGCAACCAACAGCACGATAAACTGTTTCACCAACCGGCATACCTAAGCGTACATTCTCAGACTCTGTGACTTCATAAGGCTCTTTACATTCATTGCACAGCACACGTACCAAGCGTTGCGCCATTAAACCTTCGAGGCTCGAAGACAGTAAGAATGGCTCCACACCCATGTCTTGCAAACGCATAACCGCACCAATAGCGGTATTAGTATGCAGCGTCGACATAACCAAGTGACCTGTTAAACTGGCTTGTACCGCAATTTGCGCAGTCTCTTGATCTCGAATCTCACCAATCATTACTACATCGGGATCCTGACGTAAAATAGCACGTAAACCACGCGCAAACGTCATATCTACCTTAGTGTTAACTTGTGTTTGGCCTATACCTGTTAATAGATACTCAATAGGATCTTCAATCGTTAATATATTACGCGTACGGCTATTTAAATAATTTAAACCAGCATATAACGATGTTGTTTTACCCGAGCCTGTTGGCCCCGTCACAAGAATAATACCGTGGGGTTTTTTGAGTGCTTTTTCAAAACGTGTGCGCACATCAGGTGACATGCTAATTTGCTCAAGCCCTAGCTGGCCCGAAGCCTGATCGAGTAAACGTAGCACAACGCGTTCGCCATGCGCAGAAGGGATAGTCGATACACGAATATCAACAGCGTGGCCCGCAAGTTTAACCGTAATACGACCATCTTGGGGAATACGTTTTTCAGCAATATCTAACTTTGCCATCACTTTTAAGCGTGATACTAAAATAGGCGCAAGCGCCGGTTTGGGCGATAACACTTCATCTAAAATACCGTCTATACGAAAACGAATAGATACGCGGTCTTCGTAGGGTTCGACGTGAATATCCGATACCTTTTCTTGTACCGCTTGCGATAAGACAGCATTAATCAGACGAATCACTGGCGCGTCATCATCACCAGATAAAAGCTCGCCATCATCGAGATCGTCGGCAAGCTGAGTTAAATCAAACTCTGCGCCCATATCTTCAACGGCTTGTAATGCCTCGCCGTCACTGCTTTGGTAAATGCGAGATAGCACCGCCTGAAACTCATCTTCAGCTAGCTCTTTTATTGCGAATGTTTTGCCTAAATGGCGACGCAGCTCAAGTATTGTTTGGCTATCGACACCAGGCTTGTGTACAACTTCGCCGTCGTCTATTACTACGCCTTTTTCGGTCGCAAAGTTATAGGGTAAACGGCTATGCTGAGCAATACCTTCAACTTCTGGCTGGACAGGTTCCATTACTCACCCTCTGCCGCAGGCTGTTCGAACTCAACACCTTTAAGTGCTGACTCTAACGCTTGTTTTTGCTGGAATGTTAAGTCAGGTAAAACTGGAATCGGATCACGACCTTTCAAGTTGGTGCCCTGCTTACGCTGGTCAATTTGTATATCTCTAACAGCGTTATATTTTTTAGCTGTTTCAGATGCGACATCTTCATCTGTTGAAATAATTTTTGATCGTATAAATACCATTAAGTTATTTTTAGTGACATTTGTACGCTGAGACTTAAATAGATTACCTAATATAGGAATAGAGCCTAAAATCGGGATGCGCTGATCAGAATCTTGCACGTCATCCTTCATTAAGCCACCCAACACAATAATCTCACCGTCAGATGACAAAACCTGCGTCTCAATACGACTCTGGTTGGTAATTAAATCGGCACTGGCTGCTGGCGTTGTTGAGCTAAGGCTTGAGACTTCCTGAGCAATATCCAATAATATTTTACCGTCGTCATTCACTTGCGGTGTCACGGTGAGAGAAATACCCACATCTTGACGCTGAATGGTGGTAAACGGGTTGGTGACACCGCCGCCGCCATTACCTGTTGATGAGAAACTGCCGGTTCTAAAAGGCACACTTTGACCTACAGAAATGGACGCTTCTTTGTTATCCATTGTAACGAGCGAGGGTGTCGATAAAATATTCGTGTCGTTGTTCTGTTGTAACGCAGTAAGAAGCAATACAAAATTTTCACCGCCACTACCGCCTACGCCAGCTAATGTTTGACCAACACGACCGGATAAAGCAGATGCAATAGTCGCCAGACCGGTATCACCGCCTTGAACAGCACCTGCAGCAACAGAACCTGCAATACTGCCATCATTAATGGATGAACCAAATGCGCCTGCATCAGAGTCGCCAAATAGCCAATCGATACCTAGATTCTCATTATCAGTAACGTTAATTTCAACAATAATCGCCTCAACTAAGACTTGCTCGCGGCGAATATCTAAACGCTCAATAACCTGTACTAACGAATTAAGCATGTCGCCAGAACCCGTTAACAATAGCGCATTTGTATCTTCGTCAGCCTCAACAGTAATACCGCCGGGTGAACCCTCTTCGCCACTAGGTGAAGCACTGAGCATATTCTGTGATACTTTGGTTAAAACAGCGGCAATATCAACGGCTTTTGCATAATTCAAATAAACGACACGCACATTACCTAACTGCTGAGGCGCGACATCTAGCTTTTTAATAAGCTCTCGGGCACGCTTGCGCTGTACATCTTCACCACTTAACAATACGGAGTTATTACGCTTATCAGCAACAACTTGCAGCTGGTTTGCAGGTGTCGAACCTTGCTTTTCGTTGCGGCTGAGCTGCGTAATAGTGTTTACTAAATCTTCGGCATCTGCATATTGAAGTGAAACCACTTCAACAGTTGGCAATGCTGCGGTATCTATGCGCTCTAGAATCTCACGAACTTTGGCAATATTAGGCGCAGAATCAACAAGAACAATCACGTTACTGTCTGAATAGGATGAGACATGTGAATGCTGGGGAATTAAGGGGCGCAACAAAGGCAACACTTTGGCTGCTTCTATGTTACGTAGTTGAATAACTTCGGTAACAAAACCATTAGTGTTTAATTCGCTTGCACGTTTTTTATTCACCTTTACGGGGGAAGAGCGCGCATTTTTGAGAGGCAGCACCTTAACGACACCGTCGACTTCTACCGCAGTAAAATCATGCACTTCAAGGATGGATAAAAACAGCTCAAAGAGCTCATCTTGCCGAACCGTTGTTTGCGATATAACTTTAATACGGCCTTTAACACGCGGGCTAATAACAATCGTTTTACCTGTTGCCTCAGCAACAAATTTAATGACCTCTTGTATATCGGTATCTTTAAAATTAACCGTATAGCTGGGTTGTTCATCTGTTTGAGCCTGAGTTGAACTCACTGGCAATGCTATTGCTGTCGCAAGGCCTAAGGCCCATAAATATCTTCGCACGCTTTTCACCTTAATTTACACTGACACTAATATTGAGTAATTGATCACCACGTAGCACTTCAAGGTCAGCCACTGTCGCAGTTTGAAGCTCTTGCAGTATGCCGCGCATTTTACTCAGATCGTTTAATAAAATACCGTTGACTGACGTCACCACATCGTTGGTTTTAAGGCCAGACTGATCAAACAAAGATCGATCTCGACCGGGCCTAACTTTAACACCAACAACCTGACCACTTTCATCTCTGTGCATACTAAAGCGCAACGAGTCACCCACTGATTTTGTCGAGTTTAACTGGCTGCGAGGTAAAACAAACTGTTTTGGCTCAGCGGGTGAATCAGTTTTAGGTTTTGCTTTATTTTTCTGTTGATTACTTGTGCTGACCACCTGCGGTTTTGGCTTAACCACTGGACGTGATTGCCGTCCAGTCGATTCTACGCGTCTTGAGTTTGCGCTACTGCCTGTCGATCTTGCACCACTGGCTTCTTGAGATGAGTAATCATTTGATTCTACGCGCCTTGATTGCGCTGCGGAATCTTCCCCATCAGAGTAAAGCCAAAGCGTTTCTAAATTACCGCGATTATCCAATACCACGCGTTTTTCTAGCACTTTCGCCAAAGAAACGCCCGATTGAATATCGTCGCTCACACTGTATAGCTCTTGTGCACCACCACCAGAAATAATCGCTCTGGCTGCACTTTGATCGGAACTACCCATAACAGCGTGAAGTGTTAAGTTAAGGCGTGTTTCCTGTAAGTTGTCTTCGTTCACTTCGACAACTTGATTAGGGTCTGGCTCTATCACCGCCACTAAATCGCCAAATAATTTTTGAGCCAAAATCGCGTCGACATCTACCGAGATCGAGTCAGTAGCAACGCCAGACGAGACGATAGGCACAGCCAATACTTTAGGCTGACGCAAATCGGGAGCAGGCATAACACGCCAAAACAATCCAGCCGCGCTATAGCATATCCATAACAGCATAAGAAAAATCAACACATTGCGCCAAACCGAAACAGGCACGCGCGACAAAAATACGCCAATAGGTTGAGCTGCTTGCGCTAATTTGCTTGCTAAAGGGGAGTCAGTAAACTGCCTCATCATAGTCATTTAATATCCAACATAACGGTGTAAAGTATATTTTTATTTGAGTAATTTATGGCGTCTTCATTGCCGATTTTCGCTATAGTGCCTGAGAATTCCATAAGATTCTCTTCAATACATCCCAAAACTATCATTTCAAGATGACGCAACAAATAAACTGTGCTCTCAAAGAGAGTTATACACCTACTCTAGAATTAACATTAACATGGTTTTATAAAAAGGCGAACATTAACGCGCCAACAAACCGCTAAATCTCTAACACTGTATAAATTTAGCATACAACGGAATACTTACTGGTTTATATGTGAACTTAATATTACTTTGAGCGTCTTGACCTCTTGCAAAATCACTTTAATATCGCGAACATAACCAGTAATAGCTACTGCTAATATAATACATTCCATAATTTTGCCTACAGTTAAGCCACATCTATGACTTATACATATATACTAAAAAATCAACATAACCACTTTTTATTAAAATCAGGCGAGTGGGCACCACCAAAAAATAACGACCGCTCTTTATTTAATACTCAACATAAAGACGAAGCCATTAATACAAAAATTGAAATTAGCGTAAAAGATGCTGACATTCGCGTAACAATCGTCGAAGCACAGCTAAATGACAAAAAGGCGCCCATCATAGATGAGAAGTATTTCGCCGATATCACTGCGCATGAAAGCGATTCGGTCATACATACCGATGACACCCATAGCGCTTAATACTTCTTAACGAATCCTGACAAAGCAAGCGGCCTTCTTATGTTTAAAATTAACGCTATACCCTATTCTTTAACACTGTCTCAAAACGCACCCGCCTTAACGGGGATTCTGAGGGGTATCGAAAGAGAAGGGCTACGCATTGGTGTCGATGGAAAAATAGCACAAACACCTCACCCCAAAAGCCTTGGCTCTGCCTTGACGCACCCTCTTATTACCACAGACTTCAGTGAGGCGTTGCTCGAATTCATCACGCCGCCATCACATCGTGTTGAAGACCTTTTCAAAAACCTTAGCGTCTCTCACATTTTCACCCAACAAAAGCTTGAAAATGAGATCATCTGGAGCTGCAGTATGCCCTGCGTACTTAATGATGATTCTCTTATACCCGTGGCACAATACGGCCGCTCAAATAACGCCAAAATGAAAACAACCTACAGAATTGGCTTGGGAAATCGCTATGGCCGCGCCATGCAAACCGTTGCTGGGTTGCATTATAATTTTTCACTGCCCAATGCGTTTTGGACGCATTTACAATCGCAAGAAAACAGTATTGAAAGCTTGCAGGAATTTAAAGACAGGAAATATTTTGGGTTAATTCGTAATTTTAGGCGGTATTACTGGCTACTCATTTACTTATTTGGCGCTTCCCCTGCTTTGTGCGCAAGCTTTGTTCGCGGGAGAGAGCATAATTTAGCGCCATTTGAAGGGGATAACCGATCACTGCACCTCCCTTTTGCCACCTCACTGCGCATGGGTGATTTAGGCTATCAAAGCGCAGAGCAAGCATCATTAAAAGTGTGCTACAACTCAAAGCAAGACTATATCCAATCTTTATGCAAAGCACTCAATCAGCCCGTTGATAGCTATAAGAAAATAGGCCTGAAAAACAATCATAATGAATACGAGCAACTGAACACTCATTTACTCCAAATCGAAAACGAATTTTACAGCGCAATACGCCCCAAAAGAACAGCCAAAAAAGGTGAAACCGCTCTCACCGCCTTATGCCAGCGTGGCGTTGAATATATCGAAGTACGATGCCTGGATATTAATCCGTTTGACCCTTTAGGTATTTCGAAAGCGCAAATCCACTTTTTGGACACTTTTTTATTATACTGCGCACTCAAAGATAGCCCTGAAGCTGGTGAGCAGGAATGCGATGATGTTATGAACAATCAAAGAAACGTTGTACATAATGGCAGGATGCCCGGCCTTCTACTTGAAGCCCCCGGCGCTCAAGGTAAGCGACCTCTACAGGATATGGCGCAGGAACTAATTGATGCCATGCAGCCCGTTGCACGCATGCTAGACGAGGCCAATAAAACAGACAACCACATTAAGAGCTTGGTAGAATTTACCGCTTCAGTGACAGACAGTTCCCTTACCCCGTCAGCCAAAATTTTAGCGCAGATGAAAGAGCAAAAACTGCCCTATGCACACTTTGCACTGCAGGTCTCAGAGCAGCACCATAGAGACATGTCATCAAAATCCATTCCAGATGACAGACAGGCACAGTTAGAGGCACTTGTACAACAGTCTCTTATCCAGCAAGCAGAGCAAGAGAAGGCTTCAACACAACCCTTTGATCGCTATTTACAAGAGTATTATCAACAATATGAATCCTGCTGTGAAAAGCATAGCGCTGAGTTTACTCTCTAAGCACGACAAACTTAGGCGGGTTAAGCGTCTAACAGACGCTTTAATTAAATAGGTGTATTAACAAAAGAGGCGTATTTTATTTTTGGACTACAAAAGTAGAAAAAAATGCGTCTACCACGCCATCTGCGTCACCACCCTCTTGCTCCAAAACCAGCTTAACCTGCTCGAGCACTTTGCCACGTAGCATCTCGCGCCCCTCTTGTGACTGTAAATCATCATCTGTTTGTGCAGCAAATAGCATAACAAGATTATTACGGATTAAAGGGAGGTGATGGCGAACCATTCCTGCAGTTTCATTATTTTTTAATCGAACAGAGATTTCTGTTTTCAAATAACGTAACCGTCCTTCACCACCGTAATTCACGACAAAAGCGGGCTTAATAGGTAAGTATATCGCTGGCATTGGTTTATCGCTTTCACCCGCGTCATCTTGGGCATGAGAATAGCCAGCCCCTATTAAAAGAAAGAAACACAAGAGAAGCATATGGATAAAAATCGCCGCCTTTTTAACTGTTTTGAATAACACAATATTAACTTCTGAATACTGTCGCATACTCTTTTCCCAAACTGTTTGCCAAATAAAATAAACTCTGTTTTACTCAATCGCACTTTTAAATTTTTACATGCGTAAAACAACCACTAAAATAAACAAATTAATATTTAGCTTAGCCGAAACTACGCCTAATGCTTATGAGAAACATAGAGCTTTTTATGACACATTTAAACTCACTATTAACTTTTCGACTGATCGCTTTTATTATTTTCATCTCGAGCCTCGCATCCATTATTACAGCGTTAATTATGCAGCATATGTTTGAGATGGAACCTTGCCCGCTCTGCATTACACAGCGGTTATTTGTGATGGGAGCAGGAGGCATCGCATTTATTGCTTTTTTGCATAACCCACTAGCACGACTACTCAAATGTGGCTATGCCGCTATAGGGTTAGCGCTTAGCTTAATTGGCGGGGGCGTCTCGGCACGGCATGTCTGGCTACAAAGCCTACCCGAAGATCAAGCACCCGCTTGCGGGCCTGGTCTTGAATATATGTTTGATACATTTCCACTGATGGAAGCATTAACTCTTCTATTTAAAGGTGATGGGAATTGCGCCGATGTAGTATGGTCTTTTTTAGGACTAAGTATTCCGGGTTGGACTCTGGTTCTTTTTGGGGTTTTTGCGGTTGGCTTTATTGTACAAGTGACACGTAAAAACACTTAGAGCGTGCCTAAAGGCTTATTTATATCTATACCGACTTAACGCCATGATAGCCTTGCTCTAACCAAGCAATTAGCCTATCTTAAGAGGTAAATATACGCAACATGACCAAACGATCAAACAACTTAATATATGCAAAGTGGCAACATAGCCTCACCCCCAAAAGGATACGACCATGTTAGAAAATTGTTTATCAGCCCAAGAACGTTGGGGCGGTGTAAGTGAGATTATCGACAAATGGCTGCAAGAGCGCCAAGAATTACTTGTGCTGTACTGCAACTTATCTGAGCACTACGAACAAGCTAGCAATGAGACCGTCGAGTTAGAAGTTAAGTCGCTATGTGAAATCGCGGTTGATTATGTATCGGCTGGCCACTTTGAAGTGTACGACCAGCTTATTAAAGAAGGTAAAGAGTTCGACGATAAAGACGCACTTAAACAAGCAGGTAAATTATTTACATCTATTGATGCAACAACCGAAGTTATCTTAGATTTCAACGATAAATACCAAGAAACAGACGACCTTGGCACTATTGCACAAGATTTATCAAAGCTTGGTGAAGCATTTAGTTCGCGCTTTGAAGATGAAGACAAAATGATTGACGTACTCCACGTTGCCCATAAAGATCAAGTCACGCAATAACCCCTGCGCAACCTACTCTCTTTTTATTTGTTGCTATGCTTAAAGGTACTACCGGAAAAGCATCAACAAATAAAAAGGCTTTACTTTGCTTATACCTCGCTCGCTCAAACAATTTTCTTACGTCTACACGCTATGTATAGTCGGCCTGCTTATCAGTGCATGCGACAAAACAAAACACCCTGTCAACTCTCTGGAAATAGCCGTAAAAGGGGCTCATAGCGGAGCCATTAGCACTAACGGCCAACTGGCAATGATTGGCTCGATACATCACGGTGCAAGCCTTTGGGATGTAACAAAAAAGGCGAGGGTTTTTAGCTGGAATCACCAAGCCGACAGCATGGTGACCGCCACTAGCTGCGCACTCACACACGATAGCACATTAGCACTTACCGTCGAACAATACACTCTGGTGCTATGGGATACAAAAACAGGAAAAGGTATCCGTCACTGGCGCGCACCAGCAAAAGTATTAGATGCTCAATTAAGCGATACAGGGCGTTACGCTCTGCTAGGGCTTGAAAGCAATCAAGCCGTGTTATTTGATATTCAAAACGGCGGCATTACATACGAACTAAACCATACAAACCAAGTTACCAGCGTGAGCCTAGAGCGCAGCGGACGCCTTGCATTAACTGGGTCAGATGACAACACGGCTATTATCTGGGATCTAACCACAGGGCAAAAGAAACAAACACTCAAACATGACGACAACGTCAAGCTTGCTGTTTTATCACCCAATGGTACGCGCGCCTTCACTATGAGCCAATACGATCAGGCCACACTTTGGGATACCAAAACAGGTGAAAAACTGGGCGGTCTACCCCTAAAGGCTGAACGCTTAAAGCGAGGTTTACGCTACACTTCGGCCACATTTAATAACGATAACAGCCTTCTTCTAACAGGCCGCCCAGATCAAATCGTTGAGCTATGGGAGACAAGCACCATGACAAAACTCGATAGGTGGGCGCTCCCAAAACGCAGTAAATGGAAACCCACGGGGGCGTCTGTACAAGCAGTTCAGTTTATTAGCAACACTCAATTTATCGCATTAGCCTCAAATGGGTTTATGCATACGCTAGAAAGATAAGCAAATTACCCTCTCTCATCATACGCATAATTAAATAACCCACATAAAAAAGCCCGAGCATTTACTCGGGCTTTTTCACAGTCTACGCTTAGCTATGCTTATTTAGCAGCTGGTGCGTCTTCTTTCTGCTCTTTGTCTTCTTTCTTAATTTCGATTAACTTCATTTTAAAGATAAGCGTTGAGTTAGCAGGTATAGCCGCAGAGCCGCCTGGGCCGTATGCTAGATCGCTAGGGATATACAATTCCCACTCGTCGCCTTCATTCATTAACTGAAGCGCTTCAACCCAACCTGGAATCAAGTTACCTACTGGGAACTCAGCAGGCTCGCCGCGCTTATATGAGCTATCAAACTCGGTACCATCTAGCAGCGTACCGCTATAGTGAACAACAACAGTATCAGATGCTTTAGGTGACGCGCCTTCACCAGCCGTCAACTCTTTGTACTGTAAACCGCTTTCCGTTTGTACAACGCCTTCTTTTTTAGCGTTTTCAGCCAAGAAAGCTTTGCCTTTTTCGACATTTTCATTCGCGGCAGATTCTTGCTCAGCCTGAATTTTAGCCTGCATTTTTTGTTGAAATTCAGTCATTATTTTCTGATTCTCTTCATCAGAAAAACGGCTATCTTTCCCTTCTTTGGCTTCGTTCAAGCCCATAATAAAGCTATCAACATCAACATCAAAACCATCGCGCTTTACGCTAGTACCAAAGTTTTGACCAATAATGTAGCTTACTTTTTGCTCGTCAGTTGTTAGCGTGACTTCTTTTTTAACAGGCTCAACTGACTGAGACTCTTTATTACACCCGGTGATAAGCGCGACTGCACATAAACCCGAAACTAATGCTAATTTTTTCATGTTCTACCTTAAATAAGTTATTGATATGTGTGAAAGTAGTGTTTAAAAAACAGTAAATTTGTTATTGAACTATACCCTACACTCTTTACCTCATACAAACGCAATAGTGTGACACATATTGAAAGAATCAATCTGAGTTCAACCAAAGAATAGACGCCGTCGGCTTTTTTTCCAGATCTTTATAACAAGTAAGGGCGGCAGCGGTAATTTCAAGCGGCTTATTTGCTAAAGATTGAAAGCAATGCTTTTAACGCTTGCGGACGGGACGCCAAAAATTGATTTAAAAATTCAGCATGACAACAGGCACCCCTAGCTTCGCCATTACAAGCAGACAAGGTTAATACCTCTAATGAAGAGAGAAGTTCCCTCTCTATCTGTAGTTCAGCGTGTAACAACGACTTTTTCGCATGATCAAACACACCGTGTTGAGTCGTTTTGATGGTAGATTGATTACGAAGCGCGCGTAAAGGTGACAAAACTGATTGATCGACAGAGTCGCATAGCGTCAAACCAGACTCAAACTCAGCGAGCGGTAATAGTTTTTTATAAGCATCTAACCACTGACACCATAACACGGCACAAACGCTAACATGATAGGTATTTTGCGCCTCTAAGAGGCGCGCCTGCTCTAGTTTTTGACTATAGCGCTCACAGGCAAACACCCATAAGGATTGCTCATTAACAGGTGCGTTCAAAAATAATATCCCAAACGCCGTGACCTAAATTTTCACCACGTTTTTCAAATTTTGTATTGGGCCTGTAATCGGGGTGAGGCACGTAATCACCGTTGGTGGCAATATTTTCGAACCCTTCGGCGGCCTGCATTTTTTCTAGCATATCGACAGCATAAGGCTGCCAATCAGTTGCCATATGGAAGTGGCCGCCTATTTTAATTTTTGAACGTAAACGCTGAATAAACGCAGGCTGCACAATACGGCGCTTATGGTGCTTTTTTTTATGCCACGGATCAGGGAAAAACAATTGGAAACGATCAATGCTGGCATCTGGGATACAATCATCTATCACGTCATTGGCATCGGCCATATAACAACGTAAATTGGTGACGTCTTCCGTGCCTGCACGATTAATCAAACGACCGACACCCGGCGGATGTACTTCAATGCCTATAAAGTTGGTCTCAGGAGCGGCAATTGCCATATCAACCAGAGAGTCACCCATGCCAAAGCCCACTTCCAGCACAACTTTTGCCTCGCGCTCAAAAACAGCTTTAGGCTCAATCATGCCATCAAACAAGCTCAAGCCCATAGACGGCCACCATGTATCGAATGCCTTTTTTTGACTTTCTGTAATGCGACCACCACGGATCACAAAACTGCGAATAGATTTTTGTTTAAATTCTGGTTGCATAGTATTACCTGAGAGTAGAAATCCGCGCTAGTGTATGCGCGATCGCACTTAAAATCTAGGGCACCACTGGCATACTCAACGCGCTCAAAACAGTAACAAACTCAATAGATGTAAATTGTGGGCATAAAAAAAGCTGCAACAGCAGCTTTTTCATCACAAGATTAACGGCTTTTCTTATTAGGCCTGAATAAATGCTTTTATTTTTTTCATTGCGTTTTTCTCTAGCTGACGAATACGCTCGGCGGATACACCATACTGCGCGGCCAAATCATGTAAGGTTGATTTACTATCGCTTAACCAGCGTTGCTGCAAGATATCGCGACTGCGGTCATCAAGCTCAGCCATAGCGCCCTGTAAATTAGATACACCATTTTGCTGCCAGTTTTCGTCTTCTAATAATGTAGACGGGTCATAGCGTGTATCTTCTAAATAATGAGCCGGTGCTTGGTAAGCCGATTCGTCGTCGTCATCGTTACCGGCATCAAAATTAGCATCGAAGGCAGCTAAACGGCCTTCCATTTCCTGTACATGCTTAACTTCAACATTTAAATCTGCTGCAACCGCTTTGGCTTCGGCATGTGTTAGCCAACCCAGGCGTTTCTTCTGGCCACGTAGGTTAAAAAATAATTTACGCTGCGCTTTAGTGGTTGCGATTTTAACAATACGCCAGTTACGTAAAATAAATTCGTGCATCTCGGCCTTCACCCAATGCACCGCAAACGATACCAGGCGTACGCCTTTTTCAGGGTTAAAACGCTTAACGGCTTTCATTAAGCCAACGTTACCCTCTTGAATCAAGTCGGCTTGATTTAATCCGTAGCCTGCATAAGAGCGGGCAATGTGTACAACAAAACGCAGGTGCGCAAGCACAAGCTTACGCGCGGCATCTAGGTTCTCGCGGTAGTATAAATCTTCAGCGAGACTCTTCTCTTCTTCGGCTGTTAAAACAGCCACACTGTTTACAGTTTGAATGTAAGCACTGAGGTTTTGACCTGGTGCTAACATATCGGCAATTTGCAATTCTTTTGTCATGTTTTACTCCACAAAATCTGCGATTCATTTTTTATTTCGCAGTATTTATTACGCCTAAACAATCAATAAGTTCAATTTTATTGGGGTTTGCGTTATTGCGCTCTTCTGAGAAAGTCAGATTAGCGCCCAAAAATATTAGCATGCACATGCTATCTAATCTAGTTGAGGGCTTTTATTTGTCGTTCAAGACAGCCAATTGCTCAAAAGGCGGGCATATTTCACACTTTTAACACTAAGCTGCTCACGGACATCTCGACTATTAAGGCTCAATATTAGACAACTCTCGGCCAACAGCAAGCCAAGCACCCGATAAACCTAAACCTGCACCCAATAACACTAGGGAGATAAAATCGCTTAACCCAAAAATATTCAGCGTAAAACTACTTTGGTACGACGCCGCTAAACTCGCCACGGGACCACTTAACGCAAGTAACGCAAACAACACAATAAACGATGCACATAGAGCCCCAAACACACCGTATAGTAATCCGGTGTACAAAAGCGGCCTGCGCACGAAGGCATTGGTTCCGCCCACAAGCTTAGTCACGACGATTTCATCACGGCGGCTTTCTATTTCTAAACGAATAGTGTTACCCACCGCAAGCAATACACCCACACCTAGCATGCATGCAAGAGCGAGCACGAGCGTTTCAAGCAGCACCATGATATCAATAAGACGGCGCACCCACCCCATATCAAACACCACTTCATCAACAAGCGGGCTAGCGCCTATCTCGCTGGCTAGCGCATCTAATATAACCGGATCGATAGCAGCGGCTTGCGGCTCGACAATAATAGTGGGGGGCAAGGGGTTTTCATCTAATAGCTCAAGCGCATCACCCATACCCGATGTAAGCTTAAAAGCTTGAAGGGCCTCGTCGGCCGTTTTAAAGGTCACACGGCTGATAGTCGCATTCAGGTTTAGCTCAACAATAAAAGCATCAATCGCATTCGGCTTGGCTTTTTGGTTAAGATAAACCGACAATTTAGGCTGCGTATTGAGGTTTTTCCCTACGGTTTGCACATTTTTGAGCGCAATCAACATGGTGGCAGGTAGCGCTAAGGCAATCGCAACCACAAGCGTTGTTAGCAATGTTTGAATTGGGCGGCTAATGAGCTTTCTAAAGCTGGTGATCAATGACACCTTATGGTGGGCGCTATAGGCTTGCATACGCCCCATAATATGTAACTTAGCTTGTTTAGCACCGCGCTCTTTTGTATGAATGTTTTGACGTGAGTTAGGCATTGGCAGGTAAGACTCCATCATAAATGAGTGAGCCATTAGCAAGCGTTAGCACACGCTTTTGCATGCTTTTAATCAACGAGACATCATGCGAGGCGATCATAACGCCCACCCCCACAGAATTAAACTGCTCAAAAAGATGCATGATTTCATCGGATAAAATAGGGTCGAGGTTACCGGTTGGTTCATCAGCAAGCAGTAGAGCCGGCTTATTCACTACCGCGCGGGCAATACCTACACGTTGCTGCTCGCCACCTGATAACACAATAGGGTTTTGCTTTTCTTTATCAAGCAAGCCCACTTTATCAAGCGCCGCGCGTACACGCCGCCCAACTTCACGCGAGTGATAACCCGCCACTTGCAACGGCAAGGCCACGTTATCAAAAACAGTGCGGTCAAATAACAATTGGTGGTTTTGAAACACCACACCTATTTGGCGGCGGTGAAATGCAATTTGGCTTTGGCGCATACGGTTAAGATTACGCCCGCCTACCACAACTTGCCCCGTAGAAGCGCGTTCCATAAGCATAATAAGCTTAAGCAGCGTACTTTTACCGGCCCCCGAGTGCCCCGTTAAAAACAGCATTTCGCTGCTGTCCATTTCGAACGTTAAACCGCTCAAGGCTTCATGACCACTGGGGTAACGTTTGCTAACCTGCGTAAAACTGATCATTTACTTAGACGTATCAAAAAGTGCATCAATAAACCCTTTTGCGCTAAACGGCTGTAAGTCATCGATGGTTTCACCCACGCCAATATAGCGAATGGGAATTTCATGCTTTTTACTCAGAGCAAAAATAATACCACCCTTGGCGGTACCATCGAGTTTGGTGAGCGCGATACCCGTAACGCCCGCCGTTTTCTTAAAGTGATCAGCTTGGCTCACCGCGTTTTGCCCTGTGCCAGCATCCAATACCAATAACACCTCGTGTGGCGCACTGCCGTCGACCTTGGCCATTACCCGCTTCACTTTTGATAGCTCATCCATTAAATGAGATTTGTTATGCAAGCGGCCTGCGGTATCGGCAATAAGTACATCTATGTTGCGTGATTTAGCCGCTTGCACAGCATCGTAAACAACCGATGCGCTATCGGCACCAGTATGCTGCGCCACCACGGGCACATTATTGCGATCACCCCATACCTGAAGCTGCTCAACGGCTGCCGCGCGAAATGTATCGCCTGCGGCCAACATCACTTTTTTACCTTGGTTTTGGTAGCGCTTTGCTAGCTTGCCAATGGTGGTCGTTTTACCCACACCATTAACGCCCACGACCAAAATCACATAAGGCTTCTTCATATTGTGCGCGTCGCCCTCAAGCTCAAAGGGCTGCTCCACACGCTCAAGCATTTTAGTTAACGATGCCTGTAACGCTTCGTACAGCGCGCCTGAGTCATTAAGTTGCTTGCGAGCCACTTTTTCGGTTAGCTCATCAATAATGTCGGTAGTCGCGTCCATACCCACGTCAGCCATGAGCAGCAATGTCTCGATTTCTTCGAGCAGCTCATCGTCGATCGCTTTTTTGCCTAATAATAGGTTGGCCAAACCACTCGAAAATTGTGCGCTAGTACGAGATAATCCCTGTTTAATGCGCGCAAAAATACTCTTTTTAGGCTTTTCTTTGGGCTTATCTTGAGAATCAACCACCGCTGATTCGTTACGAGTAGGATGAGCAACCACTGGGGCTTCTGGCGTACTTGCCACAACAGGGGTAGCCGTATCTGTCGTGTTCTGAGAGTTAACGTGTGAAGCTGGAGAGGCGTCGTGACTTGACTCATTATGCACGGGCACATCTTGAGTAGGCTCTATAGTTTCGGCTGATGGTTCAACTTTGGGCTTTTTTTTGCGTCTAAAAAACATATTCTCGGTGCTTTAGCTAAAAGAAAAAGCTATCGTACCATTATGCAAGCCATAGCGGTATTTTTGAGGCACTCCATTGAATAAAAAAGCAAAGCAAGCACCCCCTAAGCAAACACAGAGTAGTACAATTCGTATTATTGGCGGCAATTGGCGCAGCCGTAAGCTGCCCGTTATTAGCGCTAACGGCCTACGCCCAACAACCGATAAAATGCGCGAAACGCTATTTAACTGGCTTGCGCCTTATTTGCATGGCGCGACAGTATTAGATACTTTTGCAGGTACAGGCGCACTTGGCCTAGAGAGTCTATCGCGCGGGGCAAAACACGCCACGTTTATCGAGCTAAACCCACAGGCAGCCAAGCAAATCAAAACAAACATTGCTACATTAAAATGCCAGCAAGCCTCGGTACATAACCAAAGCGCATTAGCGTATTTGGAGAGCAATGCCATGCCTTCCAACTCAGCACCCTTTGATATTGTTTTTATCGATCCGCCTTTTAACGATGACTTATGGCCGCGCACTCTTCAATTATTATCACAAGGCTGGCTGTCCCCTCAGGCCATACTATATATAGAAACACCTGCCGACTATACGCTAACACTCCCCCATAACCCGACTCACAACACACAACAGTGGCGAATATTAAAAGATAAAAAAACAGGCCAAGTACGGTCAGTTTTAGTACAAATAGCGAGCTAAGCTCAGATCACATAAAAGGCCATGCAAGTAACCAGACAAAACGCATAACGATACTTCATGGCCAATACATCACGACAAAAGTGCCCAACTAGACCTTATCGACTCTTGATGCGTGTGAGAGCATCGCCGAATAACACAAAAGTTATTTGGCACTTTTTAAGAATGCCCTACAGACATATAGCCTCAACAAGGCTAAAATGCCGCCAAATTTGGCCCTAATGGCATTTATAACCTTATAATAGGCAAACCTATGCAAAAACGCGTTGTATACCCCGGTACTTTTGACCCCATCACTAACGGGCATATCGATCTTGTCGGACGCGCTGCGCATTTGTTTGATCACGTTGTGGTCGCTATTGCTGAAAACAAGAAAAAATCCCCTTTGTTTAGCCTAGAAGAGCGTGTCGAGCTTTCAAAAGAAGTATTAAGCCACATCCCCAACATCGAAGTCTGTGGTTTTGACTGCCTCTTAAAAGATCTGGTCGAGCAAAAAGAAGCTTACGGTGTTGTGCGTGGTTTACGGGCAGTATCGGATTTTGAATATGAATTTCAACTGGCCAATATGAACCGGGCTTTAGCTCCCTCGATGGAAAGCTTATTTTTAACCCCCGCCGAGCATTTATCGTATATCTCATCCTCTCTTGTACGCGAGATCGCCTCACTGGGTGGCGAGGTAACAAAATTTGTACCCGAAGCTGTCGAAAGAGCATTACTTGCAAAATTTAAAGACTAAAAAGCACTAAAAGCACAAGTACGTCACACTATAAGCCCTGCTAGGCTTTAAACAACTTTTACTGATTAAAAGATGAGTTAGCGTGACGCATATGCAAAGCAGCCCACAAGCAGGCCAACCCCACTCACAAGACATACTAGACAACCAATCTATTCTCGGCATCAAAAAACGATTTATGGCGGTTAATCAAAACCGCCTACAGCGTATGCGTGCGACCCTAGAGCATAACCATAAAACGTGCCTAGACTCTATTGCCCTCTTGTTTCACTTTAACCACCCAGCACTCCCTGGGTTTACCCGTCGTGATACGCCATGCGGTGTTGCAGGCTTTGTATTTGATCACGACCAAAAAAGCATTGCCAAAAAGCTCATGGCAACAATTAACCCGGTTCAAATATCACAACGCACTCCCGCCATACTGGGTTTATATGTAATGGGGAGCGTGGGAACGGTAGCGCAAAGCAAACAAAGTGATCTTGATATTTGGGTTTGCCACAGCCGCACTCTAGATGATGAAGCACTACACAAACTCAATCAAAAATGTGAGAAAATAACTCTCTGGGCAAAGAGCCAGCAATTAGAAGTCCACTTTTTTATTGTTGATGAACACTCACATCTCAATCCAGACACGCATAAATTAGACAGCGAGCATAGCGGCACCGCACAAAAAATATTACTACTCGATGAGTTTTACCGCACAGCCATCTACCTAGCAGGCAGAGCACCGTCTTGGTGGTTTGTTCCCCCTGAAAAAGAATCACAACACCATGCCTACCTAGAGAAAATATCGCACCACCGCATCATTAAAGACAGCCTAAACTTAGGGAGCGTTGCCAGCATTCCAAGCGGCGAATTTATTGGTGCGGCGGTCTGGCAGCTTTATAAAGCGATAGAATCGCCCTATAAATCTGTACTCAAACTGCTTCTTTTGGAAGCCTATTCAAATGAACACCCCAATACCAAACCACTTTCACTGACCTTTAAAGAGAAAGTTTACGCCGGCGAAACAGATATTAGCGAGCTAGACGCCTATCATCTTGCCTTTAAAAAAATAGAAAGCCATTTATTGCTTACGCGCCAAGAAGAAAGGCTTAACTTAGCACGCCGGTGTTTTTATTTTAAAACAGGGTCAAAGCTATCAATAGAAAAAAGTACACCTGCCGACTGGAAAATACATTATTTGCAAAAATGCACTCAAAAATGGGGATGGAGTCAGCAAACCCTTGCATTTTTAGATAGCCGTAACCATTGGCGAGTCAATGATGTTGCAAGCGAGCGCAGCTTATTAGTGAGCGAGCTAAACCATTGCTACCAACTCATCACCCATTTAGCCTTAAGACACGCCACTGCGCGAGTCATATCGCCAAAAGAACTGACAATATTAGGCCGCAAACTTCAAGCGGCCTTTGAAAAAAGGCCCGGGAAAATAGACTGTATTAACCCAGGTATTGCACATAACCTAGAAGAATCTCAAATTGGCTTACGCTTTGATATTGATGAACATCTAGGGTTATCTACCTGGACATTAATCAGCTTTGATACACATAAAAGCCAAACACCAGACAGCAGCAATGCATTTAGCTATGAGCTAAAAACATCAATAAATATTATTGAAATCATATTTTGGGGTTTATATAACGGCATTATTACCGATAAAACAGTTATTCATATTGATCATCAATACGCCCATTTACTACCCAATATCAAAAAAACAATACGGTTATTAAGCGGTTGGAAAAATACAAAAGGCACACCTATTGCGCATCACCATTTTGAAAGTAAATCTAAACCGATAAACGTTTTACTGTTACTTAATGCACCCGAAAGGGCTCAAGAACAAAAAAACAAAAAAAGTATATTAGCTACAAATATCACTAAAAATAAGCACACAATAAACACTATAGACATGCTCACAAAAAGTAACTGGGGTGAAATTAGCGTCAAACATTTTGAAGGTAAAGAATGCCTTAAAGAAGCGCTAGAAGAGTATTTACAATTAGCCATACCCTTATCGCACGATATCCCCCCCACACTTTGCGTGGAAAATATAGAAGCCAACAATCAAACCAGCGAAAACCTTGCGCATAAAATAGATGAAATAACAGACTTACTTTATAAAAGTAAAACAAAAAACCACACGCATTATATTTTTGAAAAAAACAATATATTTATCACTATAAAAGACAACCTAAGCAGTAAATTTTCAATCAAACAGTGCAGCAATGAAAGTGAGCTTATTAATTATTTAAGCGAACCTTACAAAAACCCAACAGAAATAAAAATAAGTCCATCAACACTTAAAAATTCTATTTTATCATTATTAGAAAAAAATCAAAAAAATGGATGTATACAGGTTTTTTACCAAGCCATAACTGTGGGTTTAAACATCTATGTTCTCGATGAAAACAATAGTTTATTCACTCAGATTTCACATGGCAACAGCTCATTAAAGCCGCTTAAATCTTTAACGCACTTTTTATACTTAGCAGCAAACAGATTATCTAAAAATGATGAAACAGCGTTAGAAAATGCACATAAAATAGAATTTTATTTTATAATAGTAATAA